>JAGGDZ010000284.1 GCA_024648655.1 Chloroflexota bacterium
GGTGTATGAGCCGATAGAGATAGAGAGTCTGGGCGAGGGTCGTCGTAGGGGTTATAGCGAGGCATTGGGTCTGTATGTGTGCTGGGAGGGCGGTGAGTTGCGCTTCTTCGATCCTGTGCCCGAGGGCTATCTTCTATCCCACTATGAGGAGCGTTCCGGTCGTGCTGCGGCGGAATCTCGTGCCGAGCAAGAACGGGATGAACGTCTGGCGGCGGAATCTCGTGCCGAACAAGAACGGGATGAACGTCTGGAAGCGGAGTCTCGCGTGGCGGAGTTGGAAGCGGAGTTGCGGCGTCTGCGCGGCGAGTAGAACTGCCGCAATCTCGTAAGGAGGACATCGTTATGGCAACACTCACACAGGAAAAATGCGTCGCATGCCGCAGGGACTCGCCGCGCGTAACCGACGAAGAGGTCGCCGAGCTGCACCCGCAAGTAGCCGATTGGGAGCTGACCAACTCTGACGGCATTCCGCGCCTTCAGAGAACCTTCAGGTTCAGGAACTTCGGAGGAGCGCTCGACTTCGCCACTCAGCTAGGCAAATCTGCGGACGCCGAAGGACATCACCCGCGCATCACCGTTGAGTGGGGACGTGTAGGCGTTGACTGGTGGACGCACAAGATTCGCGGCTTGCATCGCAACGACTTCATCATGGCGGCGAAGACGGATGCCATGTACGCGGATGTCGCCGCATCCGTCGAGTAGTCGGCAGCAGTGTAGTGTATGACGCGATCGTAGTTGGCGCTGGGCCAGGCGGCAATATGGCAGCGCTGGAGCTGTCAAGGCGCGGCTTCGGCGTTGCCGTTTTGGACTGGCGCGCGAACATTGGTGATAAGCTGTGCACGGGCATCATCGGCAAAGAGTGCGCCGACCTTTGGCCGCCCGCTCCCGAGCATATTCACGGTGGAGCCAGCTCCGCGACCGTAGTCTCGCCTTATGGCAAGCGCTACCGTATCGAGCGTCCAAGTGCTCAGGCATACATTGTGGACCGTGTCGCCTACGTCAACTCAGTCGCAGAACGGGCGCAGCTGGCAGGCGCTGAGTACATCCTGAACTCCCGCGTAACCGACATTCGCGTCACAGGCTCGAATGTCATAGTAACTGCGCGCGCAGAGGAAGCTCTGAACCGTTACGTTTGCCGCATTATAATTATGGCATCGGGTTTTGGCTCGCCCTTGCTCAGAATGGTCGGATTCAAAAGCGATCCGGGCGGCGGCGATCCCGGCAGCAACTATCTAGTAGGCTGCCAGGTAAACGCTATCGCCCCCAACCTCACTGAGACTGAGGTGTATCTAGGCAGCGCTGCGGCAGTTAAGTCATTCGCATGGCTTGTGCCGCTTTCGGACTCACAAGCGCTCGCCGGGATGGCGCCGCGCCACCGCCTCAATGGGCAAATGACAGACTTCTTGTCGCGCCTCCGGTCTGAAGACAGGATTAGCGAAGTGGCGGACAGGCCCCGGACTTGGGGCATTCCAATACGCCCGCTGTCACCCAGCTACGCGGACAGGACGCTCGTAGCCGGCGACGCTGCCGGTCTGGTCAAGCCTACGACAGGCGGCGGCATATACTACGCGTTCCTTTCAGGGCGCATCGCAGCCGATGCGGCGCAAACCGCTATCGACAGCGGCAGGTACGCCGCCAAGGACCTGAGAGGATATGAGAGCGCCTGGAAGCGAGTATTCGGCAGGGAACTTCGCATAGGATCCTACGCGCGCATGCTTTTTGAGACGCTGAGCGACGACCAGATTGAGCGCCTACTGGATGAGTTCTTGTCGGAAGAGGCAATCGCGGACTACATCGGTGAGGATATCGCCTTCGACTGGCACAGTAATGTCATCCTGAAGGCGTTACGCCATATTAATATAAGGCGGGCGCTCACCACACTAGGACCGTCTGCCGCGCCATTCGTCGCGCGTCTGATGCAAGCAGGCAGATGAAACCGGGTCAGGGATGCATCGGGCGCACGGTCCCGGTTAGCGTCTGTCAAACATTTCCGCCAATATCGCCATACGCATCACAAGCGCGTTTTCCGACTGCCGGTAGAACGCAAGCCTGTCATCCTCGACTTCGACGGCAAAGTCGCCGCTGCGCTGCATCGGGTCCATAATGACGCAGTGCGGCTTCAACTTAGCCATGAAGTCGCTGTCGATTCGCAGGCTGAACGCGCCTCTCGATCGCAGCAGCTGAGCATGAGCCAGTGTACGCGGTGCATTAAGGTATATCGCGTCCGCCGTGTTGAGCGCTTCAACATCGCTTTCGACATTCACGATCATTCCACTCCGGCGGCAATGGCTGAGCACATCCGGATCGACTCCGCCGCTCACCGGAATGAGCGCGACGCGCACGCTGTCAAATAGCGCAAGCCCGCGCAGAAGCGCGTTCACATTACGATGTTCCAACCTACCCAGGACAGCAATTTTCGCGCCGCCAATACCGCCAAGCTCTCGGTGCAGCGTGTACACGTCCGCCAGCGCCTGCGTGGGGTGGTCGTCCGCGCTGCCCCCGTTGATGACCGCCAACGCATCCGCGAACTCGGCGCGCTCCACGACTCCGGGGGAGCTGCTGCGAAGAACCACTACGTCAATTCGCATACTCGCCAGAATCTTAATGATGTTATCCATGTGGCTGGCATTGGACACAGGGAAGAACTGCGACGCATCCTCGGTATGATAAACTTGCCCTCCCAGCAAGCCCATGGCGCGCTCAAAGGAGGTCCTCGTCAGCAAACTCGGCTCGTAAAAGAGCGAATACAGCGCAAGTCCGCTCAAACGTCCGTCAGCCACATCGCCATTTCGCAACGTCTCACACAGGGGAAACAGGCGTTCCTCTATGAACTTCCTGTCGAGCTGGCTTGTGGCGGTCAGGTGGGGAAAGTCTGGCATTTTGTCTGGCACCCGGATGCTGTTGTCGGCGGTCATGTCGCCCTTGAAAGTGTACAGCATACCGAGTCCACAACGCCATGAATAACGCTTGCCGTCCCGTTGGGTTGGGTTTTCCAAGACGCAAAATACATTTACAGCCGAACTGCCCGGTTATAAGATGTGAAGATTGTTTCATAAATCCTCTTGCCTTGATGACATGCGCCGCCTGAGGGAGATGTCTTGGTGATAAGCCGCAATCGCCCCGGCGCCGATGAGCAGTCGCCTACATCGCAGGAGACGGCAGGTGACTCCGCACATCCATCCAAAGCGAGCGGCGAACGCGAAAAAGAGGACGTGTTCTACGGCTGGTGGATTGTGCTTGCAGGCTCCATCAGCCAGGCATATACCTCCGGTATCTTCTGGCAGGGCTTTGGCGCTTTCTTCGACCCCATAATCGAGCAGTTCGGCTGGAGCCGCGCGCTCACGGCCGGCGCGATGTCATTGCAGCGCATGGAATCGGGTGGGGTCTCCCCATTCGTGGGCTGGTTCATCGACAAGTTCGGTCCCCGAAATGTGATGTTGTTCGGCACATTCCTGACCGCGCTGGGGTTCATATTACTCAGCCGCATACAGGAGCTGTGGCATTTCTACGCCGCGTTCCTGATACTCACATTGGGACTCTCTTTCGGCACATTCCTAATCGTAACCACCGCGGTTGCCAATTGGTTCGTGGAGAACCGGTCAAAGGCGCTATCCATCACGATGGCAGGCTCCGGTCTGGGCGGTGTTCTGGTGCCGGTGGTCATCTGGCTCATAGCCACGACTGACTGGCGCACCGGGCTGGTAGTGGTCGGAATTGGCTGCTTGGCAGTGGGTATTCCCGTGTCGTTCGTGATGCGAAGCCGACCGGAAGACTACGGCATGCTGCCTGATGGCACGCGCTTGCCGGAAGGCGGCGAGCAGGCGCAGTCGAACGGTCCCGCTCCGCGCCGAAGCGCCCTATCCGGCGAGGTAACCATGACAACGCGCGAGGCGCTGAAGAGCAGGGTGTTCTGGCAGCTCGCAATCGCGATGGGCGTATCCGGCATGGTCATATCCGCCTCCATACACCAGATACCGGCAATCACAAGCTTCGGCATAAGCAGGAACGTCGCAGGCTTCGCAATTCTCGGCGTGTCTATATTCAGTGTGGCGGGCAGACTTGGCAGCGGCTTTTTCGGAGACCGCCTGGACAAGCGTCACGTGATTGCAGTCGCGCTTCTATTCCAGTTCATTGGCACCGTAGTCTTCGCGTTGACCAGTGAGATCTGGCATCTCATCATCTTCGTGATTACTTGGGGCTTCGGTTTCGGCGCGTCCATTCCGGTGCGCTTCGCCCTCATTGCCGATCTGTTCGGCAGACGGCATTACGGCTCCATCATGGGAACGCTGATGACTACAAGCGCCGTCTTCGGCGTCATAGCGCCGGTACTTGTGGGCTGGATCTTCGACATACGCGGCAACTACCGCGAACCCTTTGCGCTGATGGCGTTTAGCGTCCTGATAGCCATCCCGATGATACTCACGCTGGGACAGGCTAGGGTGCGGAGGTAGCGAGGTCGGCTGCGAACAAACCGATAGGATTCCGTTATGGGATAGATTTTAGACGTGGTGCTCTGCCTTTGGCCGAACTGAAAGCCACAAGCCTGTTCCAGTCGATCGCGCCCGTTTCGGCGCAAAAGTTTTCGGCGAACTCCAATGACAGTCGATTAACAACCGCACCATAGTTTTCATTGAAAGCGTTGTTTCGGACCTTAGAGTCGTGTCCCAAGGGTTCAACTATGCGAGTGTAGAACTCTGCATCGTTAGAAATGAGTTCCCAGAACAGTTGCCCACAATACTTAAAATACTCACCTTTATCTGGGCTCGTATCGCGCCCATAACAACAACCATTTACCGCGATGATGTTTGTTCCGACATTACCTTGCCGAATGACGCGCGAGGCAGTGCTGAAGTCAGTTTTCATTTTATTGACTTGCGAGCTATTGCCCCAATTCGGACCAGATTTGATAGAAACTATATAGCGCGCTCCGTCCTTGAGAAACTCCAAATCTATTCCAGTCGCGCTAGATTTCATGCCTGCATGAACTGTTTGAGCGACATATATTGCCAAACCTTCAAGAAAATCTCCGAATAACGTCTCTTCTTGCGAACTCAAATGAGCGTCTAGCAGGGACTTGATAAGATCGGCAGCTATGACAAGGTTCTTACTTCTGAAGAGATATGGGTTCTTTCGGCGCAATAGTTTATTCAATTCTAATCTGTTGAGCGCCTCAAGTCTTTTTTCGTGAAAACTTCCGATGTTCGTTTGAACATACGAAGCTACCTGTTCGTCAGTGATGCCGTTCATATCGCTAATCTCAATTCCTGTTCTAGTTTCTGCTTGAGCATCAAGTAGTACGGTTCATACATCTCAATGCCAATCACATTGCGCCCCTTGTCTAAAGACGCAAATGCGGTAGTGCCAGAGCCAATGAACGGATCAAGAACAACGTCGCCCGGATCAGTGAACAGGTCTATGAACCATTCAGGCAGCCAGTATGGGAACGCTGCGCTATGGCTACGGTTGTTGCACTCGGTGGCGCCGTGTAGCACATTAGTAGGATAGACCATATCTCTGCCTATCCAGTTCTCTACCTTTTTCCCAAAGCCGCTACCGACTTTAGACTCGTCCCTTATTTTGTCGGTGTCACTTAGATTACGCATCCTGTTCCCATACCAATCCCCGACTGGTATCATTACGGCTTCCTGATTCATCTTGAACTTACGCTGCTTGTTGAATTGTAAAAGCCTCTCCCAGGAGTCTCTGAAGCGATTCGGCCACTTGCCAGGATATGAATTCTTTTTGTGCCACATGAATTCTTCAGTCCAAAGCCAACCCCGATTTCGCATTTCAAGTATCAGTTCAATGACATAAGTATGGCGTTCGCCATTCACTGCGCACTCTTTGATGTTCAGAATGAATGTGCCCCTAGGCTTTAGTACGCGCAGCAATTCGTCGGCGATAGGCAAAAACCATTCTACATAGGCGTCAGGCTTTACGCCTCCATAGGATGAAGCGCGTCTGTTAGCATACGGCGGCGATGTAACGATTAGGTCAACTGAATCGGATTGTACTTGTCGTAGTTCTTCGTGACAATCTCCCAGAAAGAGCGTAGCATTAGGCATTGCGCCATTCCTCCGTAACATACTCATGTTTGAAGTGAGCAGAAATATCATACACTCTGGGCGTGAAAATTGGAACATATAGACGGATGCTACTCCACGAACATCCGCGCCACGTCTATCGTCCGCATAAATTCAACGCCCGGAAAGGTCTGAATGTACTGGATGAGCCTTTCGAGCATGCGTAGCCGCCCGGGCCGCCCGATGGTGTACGGGTGCATGGTCAGCGCGAAAGAACGCCCGTAGTGGTGCATGCCCTCGAACGCGGCAGACCACGCGCGATACACATGCTCCGGGTCCGCCATTACATTGCGCGCGCCAAGTGCGGGCGAGTAGTTGAAATATGGCACATCATCAAGCTCCCAATGTATTGGAATCTCCACTATGTCCCGTCCATTAGCATCTACCTTGTAGGGTATGTCGTTGCCCATCAAGCTGGAGTCGTAAACGAAGCCCCGCTCCACGAGCAGAGCAAGCGAGTCCTCGCTCAGCTCCCAGCTCGGCGAACGATAGCCTAACGGCTTGTCCCCTGTTATACGCTCCAGAATGGCGCTGCCCCTGTCCAGCACATCCGCTTCCTGCTCACGAGTTAGCGTCGCGGGCGGTTCGTGCATATACCCATGATGACCTATTTCGTGGCCACGCCGACGGATTTCGCGTACAAGCTCCTCGTGGGTCTCCGCAACATAGCCTGGGATATAGAAACTCGCCTTGATTGCGTACTTGTCCAACAGGTCGAGTATGCGCGGTGTGCCTACGCTCGGACCATACTCGCGAGCCGACATGAAGCTAGGCAAGCGCCCACTTTCCGGATTCTGGTTGAGCGCTCCCGATACGCCGTCAACATCGAAGCTCAGCATCGCGACGCAGCGTAGGTCGCCCGGCCATATACCACTCATGGTCATCCTCCCTTCAATCTAACCAGCGAAAGAATTACGAAAATCGGATTTGAATCGCGGCGCGCATTCAAGTTAGCATGACTATACACGGCGGTGGCAAAGATTTCCCATCCCTGCCGTGAAGAACGTAGGTGAGGTGAATGGAAGTATCTGTCGGTATTCTGATTGCACTCTTCGCCGTGACAGCCGTCGTCGTAGTTGCCTACGGTGTGCATCTGTCCAATCTCGTACGAAACGGGAGCCTGTCCTCGCACCATAAGACACCACCTTACGACATTAATGCCAGCATCGACGCGGACAATCTGATAACTCTGCGCGCGATGAACGAAGATACAGGGGCTATGGACCTGCATCACGACGGCGTATTCGGCATCATCAGCGCGGATGGCTATGGGCAGGTTGGGAACATTGTCGAACGGGGCGATGGCTACGCGGTCCGTGAGTACAGGCCGTTAACGACAACGATAGGTGCAACGGCTGAGGTGCGACTCGATATCTACGCCTACCCTGACAACCCACTGACGGCGCACGGCACTCCATACAAGAAGGTCGCCTACGAGTCTGAGTTGGGACAGTGCCCTGCTTGGCTAATCCCCGGAAAGAGTAAGACTTGGGTAGTTTTCGCGCACGGTCGGGGAGCGCACCCGAACGAGTCGCTACGCATTTTGCCAACGCTCGCAGGGGCGGGAACCCCCGTTCTCGTCATCAACTATCGCAACGATGACGGCGCGCCCGCGAGCAACGACAGGCAGCACTGGCTCGGCTTTACGGAGTGGCGCGACCTGGAAGCAGCTATGAAATACGCCATGGACAGCGGTGCAGAAGATTTCATACTGTACGGATACAGCATGGGCGGCGGAATGTGCTTGAATCTGCTCTACGATTCCGAGCTTGCGGTAAAAGTGCGCGGCGTGATAATGAACTCCCCACTTCTAGATTTCGGCGGAACTTTGGACTTTGTTGGGCATATCAGGAGTTACCCGCGCGCCATCGTGCACTTTGGCAAGTGGGTAGCCGGCATGCGCTTCGGCATAAACTGGCAGCGAATGAACTACCTAAACCGCGCTTCAGAGCTACGAGTGCCGGTTCTAATTCTCCATGGCGAAAAGGACACTTTAGTTCCGGCGCTCATCAGCCAATCGTTGGCGCAGGCGCGGCCGGACATCGTGCGCTATGTCGGCTTTCCGGAGGCGGAGCACGCGCGGTCGTGGAATCTCGACCCTGAAAATTATGAGGCAGAGGTGCGTCAGTTCATCCACGAGAATCTTGGCATAAGTCGCTAACCGGCGAGCATCGCCTTGATTTTCGCCGCAACATCTCCGACGGCGACCGTCTCGGCATCGGACGAGGAACGACGTTTCACTTCAACCACGCCGTCCCGAATGTTACGTTGGCTCACTACCAGACGAACAGGCAATCCTAGAAGATCGGCGTCGTTGAACTTGACGCCCGCCGACTCGTTCCTGTCATCGAACAGCACTTCAAGCCCTGTATTGCGAAGTTCGTCGTACAGTGCCTGTGCCGATTCCGAGATACTTTCATTCTGCATGTTGAGTGCAACGAGCGACACATCATAAGGAGCTATGTTCGCAGGCAGCATCATTCCGTTTTCATCATGGTTTTGCTCGATGGCGGCGCCCAGCAGTCTGCCCACTCCGATACCGTAGCAGCCCATCAGAATCAACTGAGGTTCACCCTGTTCGTCCGGGTAGTGCGCCTCCAGCACATCGCTGTAGCGTGTACCCAGCTTGAATATGTGCCCCACTTCGATGCCCCGTCGCATCACAAGTTCCGTGCCGCACTTTTCACAGGAATCGCCCGGTTGCGCGAGTGCGATGTCATCAATGATATCCGCTTCGAAGTCGCGACGGTGGTTCGTGTTTCTTAGATGATAGTCAGGCCGATTCGCGCCCGCTAGGAAGTTTGAACCCATGTCAACCGAGTTATCTGCGACTACTTTAATGCCATCGAGTCCGATGGGCGATGCGGAGCCTGCGGTGAGGCCGTGCTCACGCACTTCTTTAGGAGAGGCTAGATGAAGGTCTGGCGCGCCGCCAAGAACATTCGAGAGTTTTACTTCGTTAACTTCAAGGTCTCCGCGAATGACCACGAACACAAGCTCTTCCGACGCGACGTAGAACACAGCCTTCAGTGTTTTGCTCGCGGGCTCGTTTAGAAATTCGCACAATTCTTCAATCGTCTTGATGCCCGGTGTGTGCACCTCTTCAATCGGCAGATGCGGCTCGATGTCCTGCTGTGGCTTTGCGAACACCGCCTTCTCCGCATTCGCTGCATAATCTTTCGACGGGCACAGTACCACAGTGTCTTCTCCGGATTCCGCCACGAGGATGAATTCACTTGAGTCCTTGCCGCCGATTGCGCCGCTGTCCGCCTCGACCTCAATGGTCTCCAAGCCGCACCTGCTGAAGATGTTGCGGTATGCTCGCGCCATCACGTCATAGCTGACATCCAATCCGTCCTGATCGACATCGAAGCTGTATGCGTCTTTCATGTCGAATTCACGAACGCGGATCAGCCCGCCGCGTGGTCTAGGCTCGTCTCTAAACTTCGTCTGTATCTGATAGATGATAAGCGGCAGATCGCGATAGCTGTGGACGTTAGCCTTGACCATATATGTAAGAAGTTCTTCGTGAGTAGGAGCGAGCACAAGCGGGCGCTCGCGGCGGTCGTTCAATCTGAACAGCTCGCTGCCTAGCACGTCACTGCGCCCGGACTCGTCCCAGAACTCCAGCGGCTGAAGCGCCGACATCATCACTTCCTGACCGCCCGCAGCGTCCATTTCCTCGCGGATTATCTGCTCTATCTTGCGCAACGAGCGTAGCGCCAGCGGCATGTAGCTATAGACGCCGGCCGAAACCTGGTAAATCATGCCTGCTCGCAGCATTAAGCGATGGCTGGCAAGCTCTGCCTCTGCCGGGTCGTTGCGCAGCGTTTTCCCGAACATCCTTGACATTCGCATATCTAATCACAACCTGTAAATGAAACTATCCTGTCTATCCTGTGCATCGATGCTAAGCCTTAGCCATCTCCGATTCCACCTGCCGCACCTCTTCCATCAGCGCGCCCAGCATGTCCGCCTCGTCCACGATACGCGCCTTCTGCCCTTTGCGGAAGATTATTGCCCTGCCGGCGCCTGCTGCGATACCAACGTCGGCATCCTTCGCTTCGCCGGGCCCATTGACCTCGCAGCCCATCACTGCCACCTTGATTGGAGATTTGATTTTCTTGAGCAACTCATCGACATTGTTGGCGAGCGCTCGCACATCCACATCCGCTCTGCCGCAACTCGGACATGCCACCAGCGTTGTTCCCTCTTTTCTGAGCTCCAGCGCCTTCAGAATCTCCATACCCGTATAGATTTCTTCGCGCGGATCGTCGCTCAGGGAGACACGAACCGTGTCGCCAATTCCTTCGTGCAACAGCATGCCGAGTCCGATAGCGCTACGAATGCTGCCGGATTTCGCCGTACCTGCCTCGGTGATTCCCAAATGAAACGGATACGGTACCATCTTGGCGAGCCGCCTGTACGCATCCACGGTAGTATCGATGTCAAAGGCTTTTAGGGAAATCTTGATGAGGTCAAAATCTAGGTCCTCAAGGATGCCGATTTCCCACAGCCCGGTTTGAACCATGTGATCGACGACGGTATATTCACCCTCGGATGCCTCACCCGCCTTTGGCAGCATGTTCACGCCGTCACGGTGCCGAGACAAACCGCGTGTCACACCGATGCCGCCCACCGGAGGCAGACTCCCAAAATTCACGCCGATGCGGATAGGCACCTGCCGCGCCTTCGCTTCGAGAACAACGGTCTCGACCTTCTCTCTGTCTCGTATGTTGCCGGGGTTCAGGCGAAGACAGTCCACACCACTCTCCAGAGATTCCAGCGCGAGCTGGTAGTGGAAGTGAATGTCCGCGACGAGCGGGATGTTTATCTGCTTCTTGATGTGGGCGAGCGCCTTCGCCGCTTCCATGTCGGGCACGGCGCAGCGGATTATCTCGCCGCCCGCCTCCTCGACCTCACGGATCTGGCGCACAGTGGCAGCAACATCGCGCGTGTCAGTCTTTGTCATTGACTGCACGCTAATGGGAGCGTCGCCACCGACCTTCACATCGCCGACATAGACGGGCTTAGTCACTCGTCGCTTCTGCAATTGCCATCCTCCAAATCCCTGAGGACAAGCCCCTAAGGAATTATACTGTCCCCACTTATGAGGCGCACGACGTCAAAATAGCTTATGACCACAATCAGTCCTATAAGTACAACGAATCCTATGAGGTGCGCCATGCCTTCTCTTCTGGGAGAGATGGGCTTGCCGCCCCGCAGGAATTCTATGACCACGAACATCAGCCTTCCGCCATCGAGCGCGGGTATTGGCAGCAGGTTCACTATACCCAAACTGATGCTAATAATCGCTGTCAGCTGCAGTAGGGGTGATATGCCAACCTCATCAACACGCTCAGCGACTTCCCCGGTAATGCGCGCTATGCCGACGGGACCCGAAAGGCCGGGGTCCGGTCCCCCCGACACCCAACGAGTTATGCTGGTCTGAGTCAGAGTCAGCACATCCCACATCTGCTGGAAGGACTTCGGCACTGCCTGTACCACCGAGAAGTCGCGCTCGACCATACTGGTATCAAATGTACCAATCATTACTCCCATCGCGCCCTGCGTAAGGGTATCCCCGACGCGCAGGTTTAGTTGGTAGCGCCTCGCATCCGCAAGGGAGACTTCACGGGTCGGGTCAACAACTTGCTCTACTACCTTTAATTCAGGCGGCTTCACACGGGGGACCAGCGTTACCACTTCATGACTGCTGGAAGTCGGTTGTGGCGCAGGGTTTCCAGGGACAAACACGCCACGCTGTATAGTCAGTTCCGTGGGTTCGCCAAGGCTGGACATCACTCGCTGCACTAAGTCGGCGTGGGTGTCGAGTTCGTTGCCGTTCACCGCGATTATTGTATCGCCGGACGTTATGCCTGCGTCCTCGGCCGGAGAGCCCGGAGCTACGGCAGTAATGGCGACTCTGCCGCTAGGCACCTCATGCGGTAGAGCAAACAGCACGGAGAAGATTACAATAGGAAAAATCAGATTCATCGCAGAGCCGGCGCATAGCACTATCGTGCGCTTGAGAACGCTCTGGTCTGCAAAACTCACCTCTTCCGGTATCGCTGCGTGAAGTCTCCGGTCATACGATGAGCGTGTCTCCTCATCTGACAGCACCGAGTAAGCGTGTTCGGCGTAGCGAAGTAGGCCAGCTCTGTTCGCAGGACTCCTATTGTGTATAAGATCGACCAGTTCCTCATATCCCTTATCGATCTCCTGCCTCGAGGCGTTTAACGGCACATCCAGCAGACCATAGTAGTCCGGAGGGTCCGCTGGCTCCATCTCGACGCCTTCGATGACCTTATCGTACGCGGCGCGTTTCTCAGGGTTGGACAGCTCACTGTACGCAATCTGCAAAGTGTGCAGCATACTGTCGCGCCGTTCCGGTTCCCGCAGGTTAATTAGCTCAACCAGCTCCACATACGACCTGCGAATGTCTTCCTGTGAAGCGTCTTGTGGCACCGCGAAGAGGCCGTACAAGTCGGGATGATTGTGACGGCCGCGCACGAGTATGACATTCCTATCCGGCTTTTGCCGCACATATTTGCCCTCTTCGATGCCTTCGCCATGCTCTCCGACCATCCGCACGAAGCCACCAAGCGGAATCCAGTTTATAGAGTAGATGGTGCCGCCCGGCGAAAAGCGAATTCCTAGGAGCCTCGGCGGAAATCCGAAACCGAACTCCTTCACTGTAATGCCGAACCACTTGGCTGTAAGAAAGTGTCCCATCTCATGGATGAAGATGAGAAACCCCAGCACCGGAAATACAAGCAGCCATGCGGGAAGTTCGAACACGAAAACTATACCTCCACGATTCCGGCGGCGCGCTGTCGGGCAGTTGAAGCCGCATCAAGCGCATCCTGGAGGGCAGGCTTTTCAACGTTGCGATGTTCGCGAAGTGCCTCTGATATTACGACCGGAATCTCCATAAATCCAATTTTCCCTTCAAGGAATAAGTCAACGGCCGCATCGTCTGCTCCACAGAGCGCTGCGGGCCAAGTCCCTCCGCGCCGCGCCACTTCGAGGGCGAGGTCGAAGCAGGGATAACGCTCTAAATCCAAAGGCTCGAAACTCAGCGCTCCAGTCGCTATCGGGTCGAACGACTTGATGCTTGGGTTGTTGAGACGGCGTGGATAGAACAACGCGTACTGAATTGGCAGGCGCATGTCCGGCGGACTAATCTGCGCCTTGACCGAACCGTCCACGAACTCCACCATCGAGTGAATCATGCTCTGCGGATGTATTACGACCTCGATGTCGTCCCAGGAAACGCCGAAGAGCCAGTGCGCCTCTATTACTTCGAAAGCCTTGTTCATCATCGTCGCCGAATCGACTGTTATCTTCGCTCCCATCTGCCACGTTGGATGCCGTAATGCCTGCTCAATGGTAACGTCCGGGAGCAGTTCAATCGGTGTTTCACGGAATGCGCCGCCTGAAGCCGTGATAATCAGCTTGGAGACGGCTCTGTCCTCCCCGCGCAAGCATTGCCAGATTGCATTCGGCTCGCTATCCAGGGGAAGCAGCGATACATTGCGCTCGCAAGCCGCTTGCGTAACGAGTTCACCGGCGACTACTACGGTCTCCTTGTTGGCGAGAGCAATGTCTTTTCCTGCTTCAATTCCGGCAAATGTCGCTGGAATGGCGACATCCCCTGTCGTTGCCGCAACTACGATGTCCACATCTGGGCTGGCTGCAATTTCGGCAATTTCGCAGTCGGCGCAGCCATATTCGTTCAGAAAGGCTTTCTCGTCGTCACTGCCTTCGCAATATGCCATCTCCGGGCGAAACTCTTGAATCTGCCTCTCCAGGAGACTGCGGCTCTTGCGTGCGGCAAGCCCCACGACACTGAACTCATCTGGAAAAGTGCGGACTATGTCCAGCGTCTGCGTGCCGATAGAACCTGTGGAGCCTAAGACAGCAAGCCTTTTTGTTGTACTTCCCATATTACGAAAAGGTGTGTAGCGGGCAACGCATAAACTATGGAGTCCAGCCTGTCGAGGATGCCCCCATGTCCGGGGATAATCCACCCCGAGTCTTTCACACCCGCTTTGCGCTTCATTCTGGATTCAGCGAGATCCCCAAGCTGACCTAGCACACCAATGATCAAGCCGAGTGCCGCTGCTTCCCATATTATAGCATCCAAGCCCAATACGCTGTTAGCGAAAACGCTCGCCGCGACCGCGCCAAGAAGGCCGGCGACCGCGCCTTCCATAGTCTTATTCGGGCTTATGCTTGGCGCAAGTGGGGTCCGTCCGATGGCACGACCCACAAGATAGGCTGAAGTATCAGTGGCGAACACAACCAGTAACAGCAGCAGGGTCCATTCTCGGCCATCTTCCATAAAGCGAATCTGCAAGGCATAATACAGCGATAGACCCAGATAGACGGCAATCCTCAGAATCATGACGGGTGAAGAGTCGAAAAATGGCACCTTGCGCGAACTGCCGAGGACCCATCCGACGAACGGGCATACTCCAACAGCCGCGATGTCCAGAAAATTGGCGTACGCTCCGGGAGAGCCGGAAAGCCCGCGACTAAGGCCCGAAATGAGCATGATCATTGTGAGGGTGAGGGCAATAGCGGGGTGAAACTTATCGCCCCATAAGTTGACGAGTCGCGCCAACTCTAGTGCGGCTATGGCAGCAGCGACAAATACGAGGCCGGCAAACCAGATCGGCTTGCCCAACGGCCACTCCAGCCACACGGCGCCAAAGAGTATGGGCAGACCTACTGCGGCAGTAGCTAGTCTCGTGGTCAAGCCGCCCCCTTATATCTTTGGCAGGGCTTAGCACACCTTGCCGAAGCGTCGCTTTCGCGTGCCGAACGCCGCCAGCGCCTTATCGACTTCTACCTCATCGAAGTCAGGCCAATATACGGGAGTCGTGTAATACTCGGCGTAGGCGGCTTGCCATATCAGGAAGTTGCTCAATCGTTGCTCGCCTGACGTGCGGATTATGAGATCAGGGTCCGGTATCTCGTTCGTGTACATGTACTGCCGGAGCAAGTCCTCGCTGACATCCTCCGCGTTCACCTTGTCGGCAATCATCGAGCGCACTGCATCTACAATCTCTGCCCTGCCTCCATAGTCAAATGCGACGCAAAGAGTCATGCGCGAGTTATGCTTCGTGAGTTCTATGCTCTCGCAGATGGAGCGGCGCAATTCTTTAGGCAGCCGATCAAGCCTGCCAATGTGCCGCAGCCTGATGTCTTCACGGTGAAGCTCATCGAC
>JAGGDZ010000317.1 GCA_024648655.1 Chloroflexota bacterium
GACCAAAGCAGAGGTCATCCGCTGCCTGAAGCGCTATGTTGCTCGGGAGGTCTACTCAGCCATCCAGAGGCCCAACCGGATACTCGAGCAAGCAGCTTGACATGTATAAGAGCATCACATAAGTGATGGCGTAAACGGAAGGGGCAGCATTTCACCCGTGGGCCAATGTGCCACCTGATTAAGTCAGGCACATGGAACCCAGTTCGGTCGGCCTTCCATGAATATAGAAAGACCCCGGCACTTTCGTGGCGGGGTCTCTTGTTGCCTTAAAGGAAGACTCATTTAGTCGGGCTTGCCAATATCCTCGTGCTTGGACCAGAACACGCGAGTCTCCCGTTCACTGTCGTACGGCTCTGGCTTGTCCGAAAGGACTTCATCAATCCTGTTATCCTTGAATATACCTGCGACCGCGGCGTAAGTAGGTGTTCCCACAAACTTGCTGATGTACTCCGCGTTCCGGATTGCGCGTTCCGTGTCGCGTCCGTCAGCCGTATAGGAAATTTCCACTGCTATGAAGCGTGGTGCGTGGTCATTGCTCTGCGCTTCTATGATGAGGTCGGCGTTCTTGAAGCTATCCTCGTAGTCCTTGGAGATGCCGTCGGTCAAGCCTTCGGCTTTTCCGACATTCCAGATGTCGATTACGTCCTGTGGTTCAAGAGTCCGGACGACACGCATGCTCATTCTGTCTGCGACAATCGCAGCCTCACGCACGACTTTCTGTGAGGCGAAAAGTCCTCTCATGTCGCCAATGTGGCCTGAGTTGACACCTGTCCTACTTGTAAGTCGCATGGTGGTTGCTTCCAGTCGGTCGATAGCCTTTGCGTTGTTCTCGACTATCTTGGCGGTCTCGGCGATAGATTTTGCATTGTTGGCGACGGTAACTTCCAGTCGGTCGATAGCCTTTGCGTTGTTCTCGACTATCTTGGCAGTCTCGGCTAGGCCGGCTCTCACTTCGTCCATCGAAGTGCTGTTTTCGGCGATAGCCTTCGAGTTCTCACCAATTAGCTTCGAGTTCTCGGCAGTGGTCTTAGCGTTCTCAGACATAAGAGAATGTATTTCGCGCAATTCCTCAGTGAATAGGGCGCGTTGCAGTTCCCGTCGCCATTCAGGGCGATCTTCTATTATTCGTACTAGGTCTTGTATGTCGCCTATAGTGGTCATCTTCGTATCCTTTCGTAATTATAGCGTAAATCAATTGGTTATGGATAAGCTCCAAGGACGGTGAGGGTCTGTTCTTGAGGCTTGGCGATTTGTGAAATCGTCTTGAGAGTATAAGATGTTTGGTCTCCCACAGGGCGAAGTGGCCCTGCGGGAAGGTGTGAATCAGGCAGCAAGTTCGGTTTTCGCGACTGCCCGGTCCACGCAGTACGAGCGGTCGATAGTCGCCCAAGCCCTGCGCATGCAGGAAAGGCAGAGGTCGTCGCGTCCTTCTTGCCACAGCATCTCGAACGTCCAGGGATCTACGATGTCCCTGGAGCGATGCGCCAGCAGGGTGATGCCGCAGGCGACCTTGCTGAGCTAATATCGAAAGTTGTGGAAATTGAAAAAGCGCAGGTAAGTGAAAAGGCGTATCCTTCCAGGAACGAAAAACCGTCAATAAGACGAAAGACTGGAGGGACACGCCGTGAACGAAGTATATCAGAACGAAGGCAATGAGAACGCAGTTGGCGACACGCTGGAGGAGATGGTCAGGGAGGGAGCGAGAAGGATGCTGGCTGCGGCACTCGAAGAGGAGGTGAGCGCATTTCTGGGCAGGGAGCGCTACGAGAGGGGCGAGGAGTTTCGCGGATACCGTAATGGCCACCACCCAAGTCGTGAGCT
>JAGGDZ010000156.1 GCA_024648655.1 Chloroflexota bacterium
GAAATTACTCTGACCGAGACAGAGCAATCCCTGGCAGCGGCACAGTCCAGGATACGGGAACTAGAAGCGAAGCTGCGCCGCCGTAACGCCGACTAGCGGGGATTGGGCGTGTTGGATACGTAGGAAAGTATAGACTGCCTTCGGTCTTCGATTCTTTGTGTCGCCGCGCAGCCGCATCGCTCGTTAGCGTCCATTAAGCATCTATGAAACTCCTCGTTGCCTCCACTGCATTCGTGGGCGGCGCTCTTTTTGCATTTGAGATTGGCGCAACGCCGGTTATTGCACTCTTGCCGTTCGCCGTTGCCGCGGCTCTGGGCGCGCTTCTGCTGGCGAGCCTGCGGCGGTCGCCCTTGACTGCGCTGGTTGTTCTGGCATTTATACTCGGTGTTGCGCGCGTAGCGATGACTGAGTCTGCGCCCCTGACGTCATACGCAAGTCCGCGCATTCAACAGGTGGAGGGCGTTGTGCTGAGTGATGCGGAGGCGCTGGGGAGCTTTGCGCGCTTCCGGCTGGGCGTGGAGCGAATTCAGCCGGGCGGCGGAGAATGGACTGACGCTGAGGAGACTCTGCTGGTCACGGCACGTCCGCCTGTTGAAATAGCGCGAAGCAGGAAGGCGCCGTACTTTCGGTATGGCGACCGATTGCTTATCGAAGGGCGAATCAACGAACCACCGGATCTGGATGAATTCGACTACGCAGCGTATCTATTGCGTCAGGGCATCGCGGAGGTGCTGGACGCGCGCAGCGTAACGTTTATTGGAGAGGGCGAGAGCAGCGCGTTCTACCGATCGTTGTATGAATTCAGGCGGCGGCTTGCTGCGTCTATCGCCATCGTCGTGCCGGAGCCGCAAGCGGCGCTTGGACAGGCCACGCTGCTGGGATTGCGGCGGAACATCCCGTCTGAGCTGACGGAGGCGTTCCGGCGCACGGGTACAGCGCACCTGCTGGCGATTTCGGGACTGCATGTGGGCATATTGCTCAGCATCAGCCTTGCCACGTCCGCCGCAATTCTGGGCAGAAAGCATCACCTGCACCTGATTGCGCCCCTGGTGGTCATTTGGCTGTACGGATTGTTGGCAGGTATGTCGCCGTCTGCGACGAGGGCTTGCATTATGGGGAGCGTGTATCTGGCGTCGCTGGCATTTGGCAGGCAGCGTGGGTCGCTTGCGCCAATCGGATGCGCCGCCGCGCTGATGGCCGCCGTGTCGCCGTCCGTGCTGTACAGCATATCGTTCCAGCTCAGTTTCGCCGCGATAGCGGGCATCGCGGCGTTCTCAGATGTGTTTGGAGAATCGCTGCGGTCTTTCATCGAGCGCCGCGCCGGATGGCGTCTCGGCTTGCGCTCGCCGATTGCCGCAGTCATGGATATGCTGGGGGTGTCGCTTGCGGCGACTATCGCCACGCTGCCGCTGATCGCGTTCCACTTCGAGCGCGTATCCACGCTGGGCATACCTGCGTCCATGCTAACGCTGCCCGCGCTGCCGTTTCTGATTGTCGGCAGCGCGGGAACTGCCTTTATGGGACTGGTGAGCCTGCCGCTTGCGACGCCGCTGGGCTGGCTGGCATGGGGCGCGGGCGCGTACGTGTCGAGTGTGGTTACGCTGCTTGCAGGGCTGCCGGGCGCTTCGGTAGAGTTTGGCGGTCCGCCTACGCTGACTATCGTCGCATATTACGGGCTATTGCTGCTGGCATATGGTGGGTGGGTGATGTTTCCGAGTGCGGTGCGCGGGTTCTTGCGACGCGTGACTGACAAAGGTGGTTCGGCAGTCTCACCACGAACGGCGTCAGATTCGCCGCGAACGGGTAGCAGGGCGCGTGGGGCTGCGAAGTGGCTGCTTGTGCCCGCGGCGTTTGCGGCTTCGCTGGCGTGGTCGCAGGCGCTTGAACGCGATGACAGGCTGCATGTGACGTTCTTCGATGTGGGGCAGGGCGATGCGGTATTCATAGAGACTCCGCATGGTCGGCAGGTTGTGGTTGACGGCGGCGCTGACGCATTGGCGCTGACACGGCTGCTGGGCGAGCGCATGCCGTTCTATGACAGACACATCGACATTGTAGCGGCTACACACCCGCATGGAGACCATATCGGTGGGCTGACGCAGGTGCTGGAACGATACGATGTGAGCACGGTTCTGGAGCGGCGCGTGGAGCATGAGAGCGGAGCATACGAGGCGTGGATGTGGGCGGTGGACACTGAGAAATCGGAGGGCGCACAGGTAATTGAGGCGAGCGCGGGGCAAGTCATCACACTGGACAATGACGTTAGGATCGAAGTGTTAGGTCCGCCGCGCGAACTGCTGCGAGGCACCGAGTCGGATGTTGATAATGCATCGTTGGTGCTGCGGCTGGTGTATGGTGAAGTGAGCGTGCTGCTGACGGGGGACATTTTTGCGGCAGCGGAGCGTGGGATACTGGCGAGCGGCGCGGCGCCTGACAGCGATGTGCTGAAAGTGCCGCATCATGGGAGTGACAGCAGCTCGGCGGCTGAGTTTCTGGATGCGGTGAGTCCTGCGGCTGCGGTGATTTCCGTGGGGGAGGGCAACCGGTTCGGACATCCTGACGCGGATGTGGTGGAGAGGCTGCGGGAGTTTGTGGGTGAAGGCGGGCTGTATATCACTTCGGAACAAGGGACTGTGGAGTTCGTGACGGACGGGGAGAGGCTGTGGGCGTGGACGGAGCGGTGAAGAGAGTGGCAAATCGACGGCGCGGAAGCATCGCTCAACCCGGATGTGCGCCTGCACCCCGGAGACGGGACCGATCAGTATGCCAGAGGGAGAACTGCTGCGTCTCCGCATCTTCGTTAACACAGCACCGTAGAGGTATTTGCTAACGACCGCCACAGTGCCTGACGGTGCGCGTGTATCCGCAGCGCGAGGACAGCGTGGGTGTGATGGTGTTCTCACGGGCACCGTGCGCGGCTGGGTATCGTTCGACATCTGGCAGATGGGTAGCATATGGGACTAAACACAGAATAAGTCTCAATCCCGGTATCATTTTATCGTGGATGCCTTTAATGATATTCAGTATCTTGTATTTCACTTAGCTTACATGCTACTCTACTCTCTGCTGCAAATTTGGCTTGCGTTTTGACGCCGTCGAATCTTGCGCCATTCCTAGAGACACATTGTTGTCTCTGAGTGTGCAACAGTCAACTGACTGGTATTTGCGCTAAGTCAGCAGGGCGGCAGTGCGCGCCTTAGCATATACCTTTGAGACGAAGCGCATGGCTGCCTTTTCCGGATACAAAAGAATGATACTGAATTGAGACTAATAATGATACTATCTATCAATTTATTGAAAGGACATATTGCCAAGATGTTGACCCGGATACTTCAGAAGAACACGATTCCAGGCATCGCCATAAGCATCCTGATATTGGCGGGTATTGCTTGCAGCGACTCCGCTGAAGATCTTGCCGACCCGGCGCCGCAGCCAACCGCGGCGGTTGCGGGACAGAGCGCACCTGCCGCGACTCAAGCCCCGGCAGCAACGACGGCGCCCGCCGCCACTCAGGCGCCGGTTGCTACGCCCGTTCCATCGACTCCCGAGCAGCCCGCATCAAGTGAAGGTAGCGCAAAGGAAATACTCATAGTTACGCCATTCGCCCCTTCCGCAAACGGCGCCATCGAAACCGATGACGCCGGCATCTTGATGAGCGCGGGTGCTACCGAGACCATGCTGAAGATTGACTTCGACGGACAGGTAAAGCCGTATTTAGCGCAGTCATGGTCACTCGGCCGCGACGATACCTGGGAGTTCACCCTGCGCGAAGATGTGAACTTTCAGGACGGCGCGCACTTAGACGAACAGTCCATAGTCGCGTCGGTCAGTTACCTTCTCGGCGTGCCGAATCCTCCAAGAGGATTTACCGCCGACAATATAGCAAGCGTTGAAGCGCCGGCAGATTACACTGTGGTTATAAAAACTGTAGAACCCGATTACCTAATGCCTTCAAGATTTGCGGCGCGCGCCACCGCAGCTCTGTCACCCACAGCATACCAAGAGCGCGGCGATGGTCCGCCAAGTCCAATTGGCACAGGCACAGGTCCATTCGTCATTGAGGGCGATATATCCATCGAAAGCATCAGGTATGTCAGAAACGAGGACTATTGGGATGGGCTTGCCAATCTGAGCGCGGGCGAAACCCTTTTCGTGCCGGACGGACTGGTTCGCGCGGCAATGCTGGAAACGGGCGAAGTGGATTTGCTGAATCATCTGGCGATTTCACAGCTGCCGCTATTCGCGGACAACTCGGATTTCGTTATGCATCGGGCGCAGCAGCCGCGCACGGTTACACTCAATGTGAACAACAGGAACGGTCTCTTCTCCGACCTGAAAGCGCGAAAAGCGGCGCAGCACGCAGTTGATAAGGACGCAATCGTAGCGTCCGTGCTGGAAGGCGTCGGCGAGCCTGCGGTTGGACCGTTCGCGCCCAGCGAGGCTTGGGTAAATCCTGACTTGGCGCCGTATGAGTACGACCCTGAGCGCTCGAAGGCGCTGCTTGCAGAAGCCGGATACGCAGAGGGCGAGGCGCAGGTCGCGCTGTGGACATATCCTAGCAGAGCGGAGTTCCCCGCAATGGCGGTCGCGCTTCACGAAATGCTGAACGATGGCGGATTCAGCACGGAAATCCGGCTGGCGCCCTGGGGGGCGCTGGTGGACGATGTGTTCGCCGGAAACTACGATATGTTCTTGGTGTCGAGGGGGCACCTGATAGACGCCTACGACCCGGAAGGGTTTCTTGCCGCCGACTATACTTGCGACACGATTGACATCAGCAACTACACCAACTATTGCAATCCGGAGGTCGATGAATTGCTTGCGCGCGCACGCAAGCTTTCCGACCTGCAAGAGCGGCACGAAATCTATCGTCAAATTCAGCAGATATTGCACGATGACGCCTCAACCGTGTTCATCAACTATACCGAGCAGATCTTCGCGCACGGCAACCATGTGCTGAACTGGCAGCCGCACATGCTCGAATACTATATGATGACGACTGAACTGGATATTGCGAAATAAGCAAGGCATGCAAGAGCCTCTTGCATAATCCTTTCCTATGGGAAAGGACTAACTCGGTAAACCTGCCCCTGTCCCAATCTATAATCCCTCCGCCCTCCGAGGGAAGGTTGGGATGGGGGCAGCACAGCGCAGTCATCTGATGTGTAAAGCGCGTATCGGGGCTCGTGTCAGAGAAGGAAGCAGGCATTGTACAGACTGATTATACGGCGGTTTCTTATTCTACCGCTGTTAATCGCGTTCGTCTCGTTTCTAATTTTCCTGACACCGCTGGTCAGCGGCATGGACCCCGCGACGGCGGTTCTGCAAGCGCAAGTGCTGGACAGGCAGCCGACTCCCGAAGCCGTGGAGCGCCTTAAAGGCGATTTGGGGCTTGACCGACCGTTGCTGCTGCAGTACGCGGTTTGGCTTGGCAGGGTTGTGCGCGGCGATATGGGGCGGTCATATCTGGGGCGCGATCCGGTCAGCGAAAGGGTGTTTGACGGGCTGCAAGCATCCGCGATACTTGCCTTTGTTACACTTGCCATTGCGCTGACGGTAGCCCTGCCCGCCGGCGTGCTCGCCGCGATGCGCCCAGGCACGCTGTTCGACACGCTTGTGTCCGTAGGCTCGCAGCTGGGCGTGATAATTCCCTCGTATGTGCTGGCGCCGGCGCTAATTCTGCTGTTCGGCGTGCAGCTCGGCTGGCTGCCTTCCTCCGGGTGGCGCGGACCGGAATATCTGATACTGCCCGCGCTCACGCTTGCGACAAGTCCGGCCGCGTTCTGCGGGCAGGTGGTTCGCGCAGCAATGCTGGAGGCGCTCTCGATGGACTATATGCGTACCGCCAAAGCGAAAGGGTTGAGCGGAGCGGTGATGATACGACGGCATGCGCTGCGAAACGCGCTGATACCTGTCGTTACCATATCCAGCATGTGGCTTGCGGGACTGATTGGCGGCGCGCTTATCGTTGAGGTCATATTCTCGGTGCCGGGCATTGGCAGAGTGCTGTTCGACGCCATCATGACAAGCGATATACCCGTAATTCAGGCAAGTCTTATGGTGATAGTCGTCATCACCGTTCTGATAAACACCGCCGCCGATATTGTGTATATCTTTCTGAACCCGGCGATACGCTTGGACAGTTATTAAGTATTAGGCAGATATTAGGCAGACCGTCTATACAGACAAGTTAAGCGCACAAGTTAGGCGCGAACAGATCGCGCGCAGGCAAATCGCGAATGAGCGCAAGCACTACT
The DNA here is from genome assembly GCA_024648655.1 of Chloroflexota bacterium. Taxonomy (GTDB): domain Bacteria; phylum Chloroflexota; class Dehalococcoidia; order Lucifugimonadales; family JADFKI01; genus Bin90. The sequence goes on from JAGGDZ010000156.1 coordinate 6,258, forward strand.
GAAAGCACGCAAAGGCGCGCGCAAGATGACGCGCAACAGAGCACAAGACGCAAGCGGACGATACGCCTGCCGCATATCGCTATGCTGCTGCCGCTCTCCGCGCTGGTAATCATCGGGTTTTTCGCCGTGTTCGCGCCGCTGATTGCGCCTTACGACCCTAACGATCAGACATTGACCGCGCGGCTAGAGCCGCCAAGTTTCGCGCACTTACTGGGAACTGACCATCTCGGGCGGGATGTGCTGTCGCGCCTTATCGTAGCAAGCCGTTTTTCCTTGGCGATAACGGCGGTTTCCGCGCTGATTTCCGGCGTGGCAGGTACGCTGATAGGGGCGCTGTCCGGGCGCATTGGCGGGGTTGTGGACGAAATCTCCATGCGCGTGGTGGATATGGTTATGGTCTTCCCCGATCTCGTGGTGGCGTTCGCGCTTGCGTCCATGCTCAAGCCGAGCTTCGCAACGATCGTTCTCGCGGTAAGCATCTTCGCATGGACACCTTACGCGCGCTTGGCGCGGGCGATTACGCTTGAAATCAACACGCGTGAGTTCATGGATGCCGCAGTGGCGCTAGGTTCGCCGCCCGCGTTCATAATCCGCCGCCATGTGCTGCCGAACATCATAGGTCCGATACTGGCAATGGGATTTCTGCGGTTCGGGCAGATGCTGATTACGATTGCGGGCTTGTCGTATCTTGGCGTGGGAGCGCAACCGCCGGCGCCGGACTGGGGCGCGATGCTGGCTGAAGCGCAGCCTTACATGCGGCGCGTGCCGTCGCTGACACTCATTCCGGGAGCGGCAATCTTCGTGACGGCGTTGAGTGTCACGCTGCTGGGACAACGCCTAATGCTTCGCACGCAGTTACGGGCGAGGGTGTGAATCGGGATGTCCCGCGCTATCAATCCCACTCTTCGACGCGGATGAGACTGCCGATTTCGTTGACCACTTGCAGCTTGTCTATGGCTTTCAGCGCATTCTGCACGGACTCTTCTTTCGCGCGATGCGTCATCAGGACTATCTCGGCGCGGCGGGCCGCATCGTCGGTCTCTTTCTGAATGGCGGACGCGATGCTGATGTCGAGGTCGCCAAGTACCTTCAGTATCTGCGCGAATACGCCGGGACGCTCTACTACATTCATCCGCATGTAGTATTTCGTCTCAAGCGCGCTGATGGGGCTGATATGCACATCGGCTGTGAGTGATGGCAGCGGCGGCGCCTCCACACCGCTGACTATGTTGCGCGCTATGCCTACGACATCCGCCAGGACCGCGCTGGTCGTTGGCATGTCGCCTGCGCCGCGCCCGTGGAATAGAACGCGTCCGGCGAGGTCGGTCTGCACCTCGATGGCGTTGAGCACACCGTCCACCTTCGCAAGCATCACATCGGAGTGCACCAGGGCGGGATGTACGCGCACATGCACCGTGCCGTTCATCTTGCTCGCGATGGCGAGCAGCTTGATCTCGTAGCCCAGCTCATTTGCGTAGCGGAAATCCTGAGCCGTCAGATGGGTTATGCCTTCGCGGTACACATCCGCATCCGTGACGCGGGCGCGGAAGGCAAGCGTGGACAGGATTGCGAGCTTGTATGCGGCGTCTATGCCCTCGACGTCGTTCGTCGGGTCTGCTTCGGCGTATCCCAATTCCTGCGCGGCTGAGAGCGCCACTCCGAAGTCCTGACCTTCCTGCGCCATCTTGGTGAGGATGTAGTTCGTGGTGCCGTTGATGATGCCGTTGATGCTGACGACATCGTTCGCCACAAGATCGCGAAGCAGCGGCGCGATTATGGGCGTTCCGCCCGCAACGCTCGCCTCGAACAGCACCTGGACGCCGCGCTTGTGCGCCTGTGTCAGTATCTCGGCGCCGTGCTTCGCCATGACTTCCTTGTTTGCGGTTACCACATGCTTGCCCAACGATATACTCTTCAGAATGTAGTCGAGTGCGGGCTGCTCGCCACCCATGACCTCGACGACTATATCCACATCGGGATTGTCCAAGACATCGTCTGCTTGAGTGGTTAGCGCACCATCGGGGAGACTTGTGGCACGCTGTCTGCCGAGATCGCGCACGAGCGCGCCGTGCAGCTTCACGGGAGCGCCAATCATCTTCGCCAGCTGCGCGCACTTCTCGGTGATGACGCTTGCCACGCCGCCGCCGACAACACCCATGCCCAGCAGCCCTATTCCTACGGATTGTTTCATCGTATTCTCTTCTTCCTTCGCGGGTGAGTTTGTCATTGTGTCCCGTAAATCTGTCAGTTCGCGTTATTCAGCATGTAGAAGTGATTGAGCGGTCCATGTCCTGCGCCGATGGGCGCGGCGGCGCGCATCGCGTTGGTGACATACGCCTTGGCATTAGCGACCGCGGTGGGCAGATCTGCGCCTTTCGCCAAATTCGCGGCGATGGTGGATGCCAGTGTGCAGCCGGTGCCGTGGTTGCTGGTGGTGTCGATGCGCTCCTCGGTGAACTCGGTGAACGCGCTGCCATCGAACAGAACATCGGTCGCGGGTCCGTCGAGATGCCCGCCCTTGACCAGAACTGCGCGCGCGCCTGTCGATTCGGCCAGGGAGCGGGCTGCGCGGCGCATGTCATCGAGGGTTTCGACCGGCGCGTCAGTGAGCACGGCAGCCTCGCGGGTGTTCGGAGTTACGACTGTGGCAAGCGGCATCAGCAGGTTGCGAATCGCTTCTACGGAATCGTCTTGGAACAGTGGCGCGCCCGTGCTGGTCACCATCACGGGATCGATAACAACTGGGGTGAGCGAGTGTGCCTTTATACGTTCCGCGACCGTCTCAATGATGGCAGAATTGGCAAGCATGCCTGTCTTGACCGCGTCCACACCGATGTCTTCGACGATGGCGTCAATCTGGTTCGCCACGAGCGACGAAGGAAGCGCAAGCACATCGGTTACGGCTACGGTGTTCTGCGCCGTTACTGCGGTGATCGCGGAAGTGCCGTGCACGCCGTTTGCAGCAAAGGCTTTCAGGTCGGCTTGTATGCCTGCGCCCCCGCCGGAGTCGCTGCCTGCGATGGTCATAACCCTTTTCATTCGTCAATTCCTTCGATACGCAATATAAGACATGTGTATAAGCCACACTGCTCAACAAGTGTAAGTGTACATTATGGGCTAATCCCACTCCTCACCGTAGTATGCTGCCTGCCAGAAGCGATACTCATAGCGAAGTGTGGTGCGGAAGATGCGCTCTATCTCCGCGCGGTGGCTCCCGATGTCCGCGCTGTCGATAAAGCCTCGCAGCCAGTTCACCAGCTCGCCCAGCACCTCGGGTCCGTGTATGTCTATCCACTCGGCATAGATTTTCGGCGAGTCCGGGCGCCTGCCGGCTTCCAGCAGGCGTGTCGCCCAGTCGAGGTAGGTGCCCTCGGTTACATACAAGATGGTTACGATGTCGATGAAGTCGCCCTGCAATGCAGTACGCATAATGAAGTCGCCGAACGCCTGCGTGGTGGGTGTCGCGCTTGCCGCCGAGTACTCGGCTTCGCTCGCGCCAAGCTCAGCGAATGCGCGTTGGAACAGATCGTTCTCCGGACCAAGCGCCGCGAGGAACTTCACAAGCGGGGCGCCGTCCTCAATGCTGGGCGCTTTCGCCGCGCCGAGCGCAATCATCGGCACGAGGTCCTTCACGAACACGTAGTCCTGCAGGAAGTAGCGCCGAAACTTTGACGGCGGCAGCGCGCCGTCTCCCATTTCCTCGACGAAAGGGTGGGTGACCATACGCTCCCACAGATCGGCGTTGGCGGCTCTTAACTCTTCAGTTAGCGACATTCAATCAAAACCTCCCTGATCCCTACTCCCTACTCCTTAATCCCTAAATGGATGGACGGGGTAGATTGGATTTATTTTACCCCATGTTCGCCTCACTTATCGCCTATTAGAGGGCGGAAGAAAGCACAGCAAGAATACGCATTGACTTTCACGAAATCGGGCGTATAGTGGCGCTATTGAACTATGTCCAAAAATCCGGTTATTGGTTATTGTTATTGGTTATCAAAGGAGGAGGGTCATGAAGTACGACGTCATCGTCATAGGCGCAGGCTCAGGTGGGGGCGCTCTAGCCTCAAGACTCTCCGAGGACCCGGAGCGCTCCGTGCTGCTGCTGGAGGCGGGGCCGGACTATCCGGACCTGGACACACTGCCGGAGGAGTTGAAACTCGGATACGCCACCGGCACGGACATAATGGTGAGTGACGAGCACAATTGGCAGTTCATCGGCAAGGGCAACGATGTCGCCGAGCCGATGCTCGTGCCACGCGGCAAGGTTACGGGCGGCACCAGCGCCATCAACGGGCAGGTATTCCTGCGCGGCTTGACGCACGACTTCGACGACTGGGCGGCGATGGGCAACGACGACTGGAAATTCGAGAACGTGCTGCCCTTCTTTCGCAAGCTGGAAACCGATACCGATTTTTCCGATGACTTTCACGGCACCGAGGGTCCCATAATCTGCCATCGCTTCAAGCGCGAGACGTGGCATCCGGCGCAGTCCGGCTTCTACAATGCCTGTCTGGATCTGGGATTTCCGCATGTCGATGACCTGAACGCGCCGGACGCGCATGGCGTGGGGTCGATCCCGTGCAACAACCCGGATGGCATCCGCTGGAGCACGAATGTCGGCTACCTGAGCCAGGCGCGCCACCGCCTGAACCTAACTATTCGGGCGAACTGCATGGCGCACCGCCTGATATTCGACGGCAAGCGGGTAACGGGCGTGGACGTGGAGAGCGGCGGCGAGCGCTTCATCGCAGAGGCGGAGCAAGTCGTGCTCAGCAGCGGCAGCATCGCCAACCCGCAACTGCTGATGCTGTCGGGTGTGGGGCCTGCCGACCACCTGCAGGAAATGGGCATCCCCGTGCTGCATGATCTGCCCGGCGTAGGGCGCAACTTCAGCGACCATCCGCTGATATTCATAGACGCGAGCGTACAAGACGATGTGCCTCTGGACGGGCTTGGACCGCGCCTTCAGGTGGGGCTGCGCTACACGGCGACCGGCTCCGACCGTCCCTGCGACATGATGATGTGGATGCAGTCGTTCGCGTCCGAGCGCATCAACCGGGGCGGCAATCGCATGGAGGCGACGGGCATACGCATCACGGGATCAATATACCTCGCCAAGAGCAAGGGCAGGATTACGCTCACGTCGCTCGATCCCCATGTGCAGCCGTTCCTCGACTATCATCTGCTAGAAGACCCGGAGGACAGGCGGCGCCTGCGCGAGGTGGTGCGACTCGCGGTGGATGTTTTCGATCATCCGGACCTCGCACAGGTAGTGAAGGAGCGATTCAGTCCGACCGACTCTGACCTTGAATCTGACGACGCGCTCGATGCTTGGATGCTGCGCGAGGTTACCACCGGTCAGCACCTGACGACCACCTGCCGCATGGGCCCCGCCGGCGACCCAATGAATGTGGTGGACCAGTACGGACGGGTGCACGGAATAGAGGGGCTGCGCGTGGCGGACGCGTCGGTTATGCCAGACACCGTGCGCGCGAACACGAATGTAACCACGATGATGATAGGAGAGAGAATTGCGGACTATATTCGGCGTGGGATGTAGGGCGTGGAATGTAGGATGTAGAGATTTCGATTGGCATGACAGGAAGAGCAAAGGATGCGGGGATACGCACCTCGTTGTGAGTAGGTGTTACCGAAAGAGGAGCTCACGCGGACCCAGTTTTGAACAGAGTAT
>JAGGDZ010000496.1 GCA_024648655.1 Chloroflexota bacterium
CTTGGGCTGTACACCGAGCGGGTCACCGAGCCGTCGGACGTGATACCGGCGTTCGAGCGAGCGATGGCGGCCAACGAACAGGGCCAGCCGTCATACTTGGAGTTCATCTGCTCCCAGTACCCGCGCTACGGCGGCTTCGCGCCGAGCTCGATTGCGCATTAGGCCCGGCGTGTAGGGGCGCGGCGGTATAATGAGTGGTGGGCAGGCATGCGTGTGCCTTGCCCACTACTCAGGAGAGCAGCATGGGAACGTTCAGCACAACTATTGAAATTGGCAACCTCAACGGCGAGCGCTATGAGACGATGGAGGCGCTGGCTGACACCGGGGCCACTACCACCGTTGTCCCGCGCAGCATTCTGGATGGGCTCGGCATCCTTCCGACCCGACAGGAAACCTTCGAGTATGCCAGCGGTGAGCGTGTGGAACTGGATATGGCGCAGGCATGGGCGAGAGTGGAAGGTCGAGAAACCTATACTTGGGTCATCTTCGGCGAGGATGGTGTTGCGCCAATACTCGGCGCTTATACGCTGGAGGGCGTGTTCCTGGCCGTTGATTCGTGCAACGAGCGGCTGATACCGGTGGTGGGTTCGTTGAAGTAGCGGGCATCACACCACTCCGAACTCCGAACACGGAGACGACGACATGACTCTCACACTGGACATTGACGAGGAAACTGCGGCGAAAGTCAGCAAGATTGCGGCCGCGCAGGACACGACGGTGGCGGCCATGGTGGTGGAGTACCTGACGGGGATAGCCGACAGCCACGCGGATGCCACTGAGCGGAAAGCGCAATCTGACAAATTCCGGGAGACCGTGACGAAGTTCAGCCGCGACATGGGTCCACGCACGTGGACGAGAGACGATCTGTATGACTTATCCAGTCGGTACTACTAACAGCAATAGGGATTTCTTCGACACCAACATCCTAATCTATGCGCATAGCAAGCAGGATCCGATCAAAATGACCAAGGCGCTCGACCTGCTGACTGATGCGATAGAACATGGTACCGGAGTTCTATCGTCACAAGTGCTGGGCGAATTCTTCACATGATTAACGGCCTCAAACGCTTGTGAATCTCGTTCCAAAGCTCGCTCTTTCGTGGCAAGGGCATCCATCACCAAAGAGTCAATGGATAGAACCTGATCGCGTTGCTCCGAAGTCTCTGGCACAGGAATCAAGATGCTGTATAGTTACGGATAACGGTATCATAGCGGACGATTTGAAGAGGTACGTTTGCCTGGATTGAGAACGTGAAAGGGCGCTTCCTACGATCGAATTATTGGCGCAACCTGTTGTTTGAATCAGGTGATGGCAGGTGCGCGCAATGCGGTCAACCGCTAGGTGATGGTTGGCACGCAGACCATATAATCCCCTATTCCGTCTCTGGTGAGACTGACCCGTTCGAGATGCAGGCCTTGTGCTCATCTTGCAATCTGAAGAAAGGAGCCAAAATGCAACCTGA
>JAGGDZ010000262.1 GCA_024648655.1 Chloroflexota bacterium
ACGCGCCCTGCCGCTTCCTGTCCGTAACTGCGCCTTCGTGAAGTTCAAGTCGCGTGCCGAATTCTTCGTCCACATGCCTAGTCACGACAGACATGCGCGCCACTGAAGCAATGCTGGGCAGCGCTTCACCGCGGAAGCCAAGCGTCGGGATGGCGTCCAGATCGGAGGCGTCGCTGAGCTTGCTGGTGGCGAACCGCTGAAACGCAATCTCCACCTCGCCATGGGGAATGCCGCAGCCATTGTCAGAGACACGAATCTGCTCAACCCCACCGCCGCGAATTTCGACCGAGATTTCGGTCGCTCCGGCGTCGAGCGCGTTCTCGACAAGCTCCTTGACCACGGACGCCGGCCGCTCAACAACCTCGCCCGCGGCAATCATCGAAGATACCTTGTCGGAAAGCAGTCGAATAGACATCAGGTGTCTTCCTGCGCGCGCCGCTTGCCAGCGCGGTATGCTGTGTGTTCCGAGGTTCCGTTTTCCGCCACATCGCACACGGTCTGATAGATTTCGTCCATCTCGGTGTCCTGGCGGTTGCGAAAGTAGTAGGGCCTGCAAATGAACCCGCCGAAGAAGCGAACAATCTCGGGGTGGTCGTCGATAATGAAATCGGGTGGCGTGAAGACGCCCAATCCGGGAAGTGCCGCCTCGAAGTCCTCCAGCGGCTTTTGAAAGACTTTAGTTACATAGTCTGCAAGCCCAAAACGGCGCACCTCCGCCGTGCGTACTCCCACGCCCGACCAAACGAAGACCTTATGCCCGTCCGCTACGAGCTTGCGAAAAGTCTTAGCCGTGTTCTGCCGCAGGCTGCCGTCTGCACCCATGATGGTATAGTCAACGTCGAAGAAGATGTTCATGGAAAGTTAGCCATCAGGTGTCAGGTATCAGGGGGATGGATGTCAAATCAACCCCTACTTCATATAATATCACGGGTGGCTGGCGATTCTATACGGATTGCCCTGCGTTGATTTGCGATATAATGCCTTGCAAATCCACATTCAACTAGGAGAACCTGACCTTGCAAAACAGACCGACACTACACGATGTAGTACAAGCGCGCGGGCGCATTGCGCCTTATGTGTGGCGCACTCCCCTGCACCACTACCTTTCGCTCGACAAACTGCTGGACGCCGAAGTCTGGGTGAAGCATGAAAACCATCAGCGGCTAGGCGCGTTCAAGATGCGCGGGGGCATTAACCTACTGTCGCAGCTTTCGGACGATGAGAAGGTGCGCGGTGTAATCACGGCATCTTCGGGCAACCACGGGCAGTCGATTGCTTACGCGGCGGGCGTACTGGGAATCAATTGCATCGTGTGCGTGCCGGAAGGCGCGAATTCAGGCAAGGTGGCGTCCATCGAGAGCCTCGGCGCACAGGTCATTCACCACGGACCGTACTTCGACATCACGAACGAGTACGCTCAGCGGCTAGCCAAGGAGGAGGGCTATCGCTATGTCCATGCCATCAACGAGCCTATGCTCATCGCGGGCGTGGGCACATACACGTTGGAGATTCTTGAAGACCTCCCAGACGTTGACTACATCATAGTGCCGCTCGGCGGCGGCAGCGGCGCATGTGGCACGAGCATCGTAGCCAAGAGCATCAACCCGGACATCAAGGTCATCGCGGTGCAGGCAGAGACCGCCAACGCTGCCTACCTGTCCTGGAAGACTGGCGAGCTTGTGAGCGCCCCAATGGAATCGAAGGCAGAGGGGCTGGCGACCGGACAGGGCTACGCTCTGCCAATGGGCATTCTGCGTGACCTGCTGGACGACTTCGTACTGGTGTCAGATGAAGAGATGGAGCAGGCAATTGTGCTGCATCTTGAGCACACCCATAACCTTACGGAGCACGCGGGAGCCGCGTCCCTCGCGGGCGCGCTGAAAATCAAGGACAGGCTGCGAGGCAAGAAAGTCGCGCTGATAATGAGCGGCGGCAATCTGTCTATGGAACATCTACGGGACGCGCTGGCACGAAGCACAGATTGAGCATGCGAATTTTAGACGCTGCAATCCCAGAGCGCGCTAACTTCAGCTTACCACTCACCCTCAGTTAACAAGGGCAGGGCAGAATAATGCCAGCGACACGCCAACACCACATAGCATACGGAGATGATTACATAAGCGCCGTGCTGCCTGAGCGCACCCGTGTAATAGAGGGCAAGCGTCCGCTGCCCGCCATTCCGGACGTCGCCGAGCGCATTCGCGAGATAATCGCCGATCCTATTGCACATGAGCCGCTGCATAAGCTGGTGAACGCCAAATCCAAAGTGGTAATCGCCTTCGACGACGCATCAGGTGCTTACTTCCGAACGCAGCGCACGGACTTCCGGCAGACGGCAATCGAGATTATTGTTGAGGAGCTTCGCAAGGCAGGGGTTCCACTGGGCAACATTACACTTCTGCTTTCGCAGGGACTTCACCGCAAGCTCAGCCGCACCGAGATGGAAACATTTCTAGGCAGGCGGCTGGTGCTCCAGTTCGGCTACAACAACCTGTACTGCCACGACGCCGAAGATCCGGAGCAGCTAGTTCACCTCGGCTACACACATCGTGGGTTCGATGTGGAAGTGAATCGCGCAATTCTGGACGCAGACCAGTTCATCTACCTGAACACGATGTGGGCGCCCTTCAACGGCGGCTGGAAGTCAACGGCGGTCGGACTTGGAACATTCAGAAGCATCCGACATCACCACCGCCCATGGCCCATCGCCAGCGGCCAGTCAGTGGATGACCCGAAGAACTCGGCTTTCAAAAGACTGGTGTGGGAGCAGGGCGCGCTCATCGAAAAGGCACTCGAAGAAAAAGGACGGCGTATCTTCACCATCGAGTCGGTGTATGACAACGCCGATCCAAACAAGGACATCATCGCAATCAACGGCGGCCATCCAACTGAAGTTCACCCGCACACACTCGCCGCCATCGAAGAGCAGCAGGTTGTCGAGGTGCACGGTCAGTCCGACATCCTCGTCGCAGGCATAGCCAACTGGAACGAGTGCTACTCCAAGTTTTCAATCGTGAATCCCATTCTCGCAGCGAACCAGGCTATGGCGAACACGGTGGCGCAGTTCCAGGGCATGCCGCTGGTGCGAGAGGGCGGCATCGCAATTCTGACGCATCCTCTGATGGCGCAGTTCGATGCAAGGCGTTTCAGTCCTTATATTGAATTCTACGAGAAGCTTCTGACGCAGGAGACTGATCCATACTGGCTCTGGGAAAACTACGTCGAAGAGTTCGCCCACCGGCCCGAGTACATACACGGATACCGCTACGGGCACGCATATCACGGCTCGCATCCGTTCTTCATGTGGAACAGCACGGGCATACCCAGACGCTACCTCAGCAGGATAATGTTCGCAGGGGTTCAAGACACCGACGCCGCAAAGCTCATGGGGTTCGAGGCGTATGCCACGATCGAAGACGCAGTGGCCGCCGCCGAAGCGGAACTTGGCAATACGGCTAGCATCACACTGATGCAGCGACCGCGCCATTTCATACCGCGCGTATTTTCAGACTAGCGAAAGCGAGACTGAGACTTGGCGTACAGCGAAGAGTTGGCGTTCCGCATCACGCAATCCCTCGGAGAGTACCTGAATGAGTAAGTGCGGCGCGGAATACGATTCGCCACTTAATTACCGCCTAATCAAGACTTCGCTCTGCCATTCTGCGCCGCTCCTTGCAAACGGTATTTCGTTGATTTGCAGCCCTCATCTGTCTATAATCAGTTGAACACTTATGCGTATCTGAGAGCAGAATTCGACAGCGCAAATGATTGACTACTCAAAGCTGGAGGCAGGACAGCACATTTCCAGTGAGTGCCTTACACTGGACGCCAAATCCGTAGGTGACTATGTGGCTGCTGTGTCAGATACAAGCCATCCGACGGCAGGCGACGGCACTCCTCTTGTCCCCCCGATGGCGATTGCCGCACTCGCGTTGAGCGCCGTCATCAACACACTGCAAATCCCCGGCGGCACCATTCACGCGAGCCAGGAACTCGGCTTTGGAGCAAGCGTGCCCATGGGCGAAACACTTAAATGCACAGCGACACTGGCGCAAAACTCTGTGCGACGCAACTGGCGCTTCCTGATCGTAAACATTGACGTGACATCCGAGGCAGGCAGCGCCGTAATGGAAGGCAAGAGCACTATCATGCTGCCAGTGTAAAGCTGTCGCGCAACCGGAGAATGACAGAATGCAGCAAGGCGACGCGTTGCCCACAATCGAAAAGACAATCAGCCAGATACAGATCGAGCGATACGCGGACGCGGCGGGAGACCACAACCCAATCCACTTGGACTCCGCTTTCGCTACGGGCGCTGAATTCGGTGGGGCGACGCTCGACGGTACAATCGCGCATGGTATGATGATTCTCGCGTCGATATCCGAGATGCTCACGGTCGCCTTCACAGAGGACTGGCTGAAGAACGGCAAGCTCAAGGTGCGGTTCCGCGGACCGGTATATCCCGGCGAAACGATTACGGCATACGGTAGCGTGAAGAAAGTCGAAGAAACAGATGGACAGAGCGAGCTGACTTGCGGCGTTGGCGTCCGGAAGGACAATGGAGAAATCGCAATCAGCGGCGACGCCACCGTCCGTATTTCAAGCGGTGAGTGATACCAAGGGAGAGTTTGATTTTGACAACAGCAGATACGCCGGTTCGCATAGCCGTCGATGCGATGGGCGGCGACAATGCTCCCGGTTCAGTGGTAGCAGGCGCAGTAGAGGCAGTTCGCGAAGGCGGCGTTCAGATAATGCTGGTCGGCGATCCGACGATAGTGCAGGCAGAGTTGGCAAAGCACGACGTCGAAGAATTGCCGATCGCGGTTATTCCTTCGGAAGGAGTGATAGTGGAGGGCGAGCCGCCGGCAATGGCTCTCCGGCAGAAGCCTCGGGCTTCTATTCTCGTATCAACAGGTATGATCAAGCAAGGGCACGCGGATGCTTCAGTTACTATGGGTTCGACCGGCGGCGCGATGGCAGCAGCCGCAGTTGTACTTGGACTGTCGGAAGGTGTAGATCGCCCGGCTCTGGGCGGTCCGGTGATCGGAGTTTCGCCCAACACTTTCGTCATAGACCTCGGGACGAATGTCGATTGCAGGCCGTCTCAATTGTTGAGCTTTGCCGTCATCGGAGATGTGTTTGCGCGTCGCTTCTGGGGAATAGAGCGCCCGCGCATTGCCCTGCTCAGCGTAGGTGAAGAGGCGGGCAAGGGCAACAGGCAAGTGCGCGACACAACCGAGCTTCTTGAGAAGAGCGGTCTGAATTTCATCGGGAACTTGGAAGGCAACGACCTCGCCGCAGGTAAAGCCGAGGTAGTCGTCTGCGACGGTTTCGTGGGCAATATCGTGATGAAGTTGACCGAGGGGCTGGGCAAGGCATTGTCCGCTCACATCGGCAAGTCTCTGAAGGGTAAGCTTTCAGACTCTGAGCTAGATGCTGCAACACAGGACATGCACGATCTAAATAACATCGTGCAGACTCACGGCGGCGGTCCCATATTCGGCGTCAACGGAATCAGCGTAGTGGGACATGGAGCAGGCGACTCTACGGCCGTGCGGCGCGCAATCGAAACTGCCAGGCACACGTATGACATCGACTTCATTCCCAAACTCAACGAGGAGATGGCGGAGGTATTCGCTAGGGTGCAGGAAGATTAGCGCTCTTCACTGACCATAGGACATCGCCGCATATATCTAAGCGGCATGAACATTGACTGATAGGCAGGAGCCAAATTGAGCAACTCGGACATCAAAGGAAAGACAGCTCTCGTTACGGGCGCTTCAAAGGGTATCGGCAGGGCAATAAGCCTCGAACTCGCCAGCTTGGGAGTGAAAGTTGCAGTTAACTACAATTCGTCCAAGGCAGAGGCGGAAGAGGTTGTGCAAGCAATCACTGACATAGGAGGCAAGGCGCTCAAGGTGCATGCGGACGTGAGCGACCTCGACCAGGTCAACGCAATGGTGGATAAGGTCAACGATGCCTGGGGTGGCGTGAATATAATGGTCAACAACGCCGGCATAATAAATGACGGGCTTCTGATGCGAATGTCCGATGAGGCGTGGCACCGCGTCATGGGTGTCAACCTAAACGGCACCTTCTACTGCACTCGCGCAACACTGCGGCACATGGTCCGTGAGCGCTGGGGCAGAATAATCAACATCGGATCCGTTGTGGGCATCCGCGGGAACATCGGTCAGACTAATTATTCCTCTTCAAAGGCCGCTATCATTGGCTTTACGAAGTCCCTCGCCAAAGAAGTCGCCACACGCAACATCACCGTCAACGCCGTAACACCCGGATACATCAGCACAGAGACGGTCGCAGGTCTGACGCAGAGGCAAAAGGACACCATTATGACCTGGATTCCGCAGGGCAAGTTCGGCAACACCGAGGACATCGCCAACATGGTCGGTTATCTCGCCAGCGAAAAGGCTAGCTATGTTACGGGCCAGATAATCAGCGTTGACGGCGGGATGGCGATATAGGGGATCCGTCAGTCAGTCTATTGGCGTGTCAGTCCTTCCGACTTGGCATTCTTTGCGGTCCGAAGAACTTACGAATAATGAGCCGTCAGATCTGAGGGTGTAGGAATGTCGTTTGAAGGCAAGACGGTTCTGGTCACCGGTGGATCACGGGGCATCGGAAAGGCGATTGCACTTGAATTCGCGTCCCGTGGCGCGGACATTGCCTTTAACTATATCCGCAGCCATAGAGCTGCCGCGGAGACTCAGGCAGAAATCGAAGCGCTAGGAGTGCGCTGCCTACGTGTGCGGGCGCATCTCGGCGACTCCAACAAGATTCGCCAATTATTTGAGGAAACGAACACCGAGTTCGGCAAACTTGATGTGTTGGTGAACAATGCCGCCTCCGGCGTCCAGCGGTCGGCATCGGAACTTGAGGAAAAGCACTGGGACTGGACGCTCAACGTGAACGCCAAAGCGCCGTGGCTGTGCGCCATCGAAGCGTCGAAGCTGATGCCTGAGGGTAGCAGCATCGTGAACATCACGAGCCAAGGATCATCAAAAGTCCTGCCGTACTACTTCTCCGTCGGCACATCCAAAGCGGCGCTTGAAGCGCTGACGCGCTACCTTGCGGTCGAGCTTGCGCCGAGAGGCGTATCGGTCAATGCCGTCTCCGGTGGCTATGTCGATACGGGCGCACTCGATTACTTCCCGAACCGCGAAAGTATGATGGAAGCCGGGCGCAGCACACCCGTCGGCCGCATGGTGACCGCAGAAGACATCGCGCGAGTGGTGGCGTTTCTTTGCACGGAGGACGCCTCCATGATACGCGGTCAGGTCATTGTCGTGGATGGCGGCTATACGCTTCTGGCTTAGGTGAACTCGCGGTCTGACCGTCGAAGCCCGTCCATTAGCGAGGGAATCCCTCCACTACAACTTCAGCGCCGTCCTCCATACGAAGGCGCTTGCCTTCCTGAGCATGTGCCTTCCTGACATAGCCCAAGCCATATCCCCTATCGCCATCAAGCGCCTCCACGGTCGATGTGAGCGTGCCGATCTGACGACCTTCATGCATTAGCGGGGACGGAAGCTCCGGCGCATAACCGGCTTCAAAAGAAAGGCGCATGAGATATTTCTGCACCTTATCGTATGTGTCAAGACGCGCCACGACCTCCTGGCCTATGTAGCATCCTTTGTTGAAACTAATGTAGTCTTTTAGTCCGGCTTCAAGTGGATTGTAATCTTCGTGAAGTTCGCCGCCGTATTCTGCCACGCCATATCTGATACGCAAGATTTCCATGGCGTGCGAACCCACCGGCACAGCGCCAACATCTATGAGCGTTTCCCGAAGTCCATGAGCCTGTTCTGCAGGCACTATGAGGTCGTAGCCTACCACGCCTCCCATTTCGGTGTGAAGGACAAAGGCATCTACACCACATATCGTGAGACAGGCAGAGCCTGAGAGTGATACTTCGGAAAGCTGCGGCAAGGCTTCTCTAACCTTTCGTCCTGCAACCGTCAGTATTGCCGTCTTTTCGGACACGTCTTCGACCACAACATCCTCGATGAAGGTGTAGAATTCTATCCATTCCGCAACTCGCTGTCGGGTCTCAGGCCCTGTGATGACAAGTAGGTGATCCTCCCGCCTGACAACGAAGAGCAAGTCAATGATCCGCCCCTTGTTCGTGGTCAGAACTGTGCCCTCGACTTCGCCGACAAGCATATCATCCAGCTTATTGGTTGACAGGCGGTTCAGCAGGTCTATAGCGTCTGCACCGCCCAACTTCAGCTTGCCAAGGTGCGATCGATCGATCAGTCCTATCCCGTTGGTCAGGGCGTCGTACTCCTCTCGCACCGTCGAATAGACCACGGCTGGCATTTCAAGCATTCCACTTTGCACCATTACCATGTCCTCCTGAAATGAACAGACCGCCTCTGTGCAAGAGGCGGTCCCTGAGTATCAACCGACCGTTAGGCAGCGACAACGAATTGCCGCTATACACTGAAAGAAGTTCCGCATCCGCACGCTGTCTTCGCGTTAGGGTTGTTGAAGACAAAGCCTTTGCCGTTCAGGCCGCCCGAGTAGTCCAATTCCGTGCCGGCCAGGAATATGTACGACTTCTTGTCCACATACAGCTCAAGGCCGTGGCTGCTGATAATTTTGTCATTCTCGCCCGGTACGTCCACAAGGTCCAGGTCATAGGTCAAACCGGAGCATCCACCACCTTTAACTGCAACACGCAGATTGCTGTCCGGCTTGCCCATATCTATGGCGAATTGACGAACATGCTTCGCTGCGTCGTCAGTAATAGTAATTGTCAACGGCTCCGGTCGTATTCTTGCCATGGCTTCCTCCTGAGTTATCTGCACTCAAGCAAGCGGTTTATCTGCGTCATTAACATTCTATTGATAATGGGCGCAGTCGTCAATTGCCCAGTGGAAAGAGTAAGGCGCTTTCTTATTGTCCGTCACATCTCCGCAGGCGAAAAGTCGTTCCCTATCTGAGAAATCCTGATAAAATAGGCGAATGCAGCCGAATTCAGAAAAGTGCCTCACAACAGGCATCTCCAACAGAGAAACATTGCGCGCACGCGCCCAGATCCTGCTGGAATTCGACGCCATTCGAGAGCGGATTGCGGACCGGGTAACCTTCTTCCCCGCTCGCAGACTCGCAGCGTCCTTGCAGCCCTCATACGACGACTACGAAGTCGCGCTCCTTCAACAGGAGACGGCAGAAGGACGTGCCGTGCTGGACGAGGCGGGCGAAGTCGATATGTTCTGCCCCGAGGACGTAGAAGAGTCCGTGGCGCGCGCATCTATAGGGGGCATCATCACCGGCAGGGAGCTGCTTTCGATAGCGCAGACGATCGATGTGCTGTCTCGTGCGCGGAGCGGCGTGCTTGCCGTGCGCCACCATGCGCCAATGCTTGCCGACATCGCCGAGAGCATACCCGATCTCTCGGAGTTGACCAGACAGATACGCTCACGCATTGGCGAAAGAGGGGATGTCCGCGACGACGCCACACATACCTTGCGCGCGCTTCGCAGCCAGATTCGACAGGCGTACCATCGAGTAACAGAGTCACTGAACTCCCTAATACAAACAGCGCAAGGGGACAATGTCTTGCAGGACAATGTGATCTCCATTCGCAATGATCGCCTCGTCGTGCAGGTCAAGGCGGAGATGCGCAGCCGAGTACCGGGCATAGTCCACGACGCATCCAATACGGGCGCAACTCTCTTTGTCGAGCCGTTTTCCACAGTCGAAATCGGCAACACCTGGCGCGAACTCGCACTTGCCGAAGAGCGTGAGATTCGCAAGGTCCTGCGTGATCTTTCCACGCTCGTCGGAGAACTTGCCCCCGATATTCAGCGCGGCAGCGAATTGACGGCACGCCTTGACCTCATCATGACGCGAGCACGATACAGCTATGCCATTCGGGGCGTTATGCCGCTTTCCCCTTCCGACATCGAACCGGCGGACCTAGAACAGCCTGAGACTCTCGAAGAAGGCGACGAGTCTTTGCCCAACATGACAGTCCGCCTAATCAATGCCCGTCATCCACTTCTTGGCAGAGACGCAGTGCCTGTTAACGTGAGTGTTGGACCCCGCTGGTCGGTTCTTGTCGTAACAGGTCCGAACACAGGTGGCAAGACCGTGGCGATGAAGACGGTCGGCCTGCTCGCCTTGATGCACCAGGCAGGCTTGCAGATTCCCTCGGGCGACGGCAGCGTCTTGCCCGTATTCGACGGAGTGTACGCGGATGTCGGCGACCAGCAGAGCATCGAACAGTCGGTATCAACCTTCAGCTCACATATGCGAAGCGTCATAGACATTCTTGGAGCGGCAACGTCCCAATCACTCGTGCTGCTCGACGAACTTGGGACAAGTACGGACGCCGAAGAGGGTTCGGCGCTCGCACGTGCAATTCTCGAAGACCTTGCCGAAAAGAGAGTATCCACGATTGTAACAACACACCACCGAAGCGTCGCCGCCTACGCAGAGACTTCTCACCGGATGATGAACGCCAGCGTACAACTGGACGCGGATTCGCTAACTCCGACATACTACCTCACGCTGGGTATTCCCGGGCGCAGCTACGCAATGGCAATCGCCGCAAGCCTTGGACTACCGGAGCATATACTGGACAGTGCACAAAACGCCATTGAGCCGCAGTATCTCCGCTTCGAAGACTGGCTCTCCGAATTGCAGCGCGAGCGAAACCAGTTACAGACGATGCTTCTTGAGGCGGAACAGTCTCGCGCCAAATCCGACGGGTTGCGCCAGCAGCTAGACGAGCAAATAGACTATCTCATCACCCATCGAGAAGATCTGCTGGACGGTATGCGGCGCGGCATACTAGCGCAATACGATGAGGCACAGCGTAGGCTCAAGGCAGCAGAGGCAGCCCTTTCATGGAGCGCACCGGCGGGTATTCCCACTAAAGCAACACGAGATGACATCCGACGTGTGCGGCAAGAGCTTCTAGCCGATCGCGCCGCGGCGCTTCCTCCTGCCCATGTCCGAGAGGTTCAGCGCGAGTTGGAAATCGGAGACAAAGTTTATGTGCGTGGCCTCAACCTTGGCGGCGTGCTCGTTTCTCTTCCGGAAGATGGCAGCGACGCGGAGGTTGGCATTGGCAATGTACGAATTCAGGTACAGCCTTCACGATTATCCCTGGTCGAGAGTCAACCTGAGCCGCCCAAAACAGAGGTCAGCATCAGCATTGGACCCATGCTGGACTCCAAGGAATTGGACATTCGCGGCATGCGAGCAGACGAGTCATTAGCCGAGCTGGAACTATTCCTCGATAAGGCGGTTCGCGACGGCTTCAACTCTGTGCGCGTCATACACGGCAGGGGCAAGGGCATTTTACGCAATGCCGTGCGCGAACACCTCACCCGCCATCCGCTCGCGCGCGCGTTTGAGGCGGAAGCGCGCGAACGCGGCGGCGACGGCGCGACTCTAGTGCACCTTGCATAGCACCGTGACTGTACGAGTCCTTTCAGCCGTTCTTGCCCTGATAACTTCACTCGGCTTCGCCTGTACAACCAGTGGCGAAGAGACGCAGATCGCGTCCACCGTCACCACTGCGGAGACTACGGCATCCACTATACGGACCCCAACGCCCAAAGCCACCGCAACAGTGCCTGAAAGCCCAATGCCTACCAATACGCCACAACCAAGCGCAACGCCACGTCCTACACAGGTTCCCACCACAGCGCCTATGCCCGTGCCATCCGCGACGCTCACGCCGTCGCCCACCCCTACGGCAAGTCCTACGGCAAGTCCTTCGCCCACAACTACCCCCACGCCCTCAGTACCTGCCGTTACCATCGGCGGCACGACATTCCTCGCCGAGATCGCCGATACACCCGAACTGCGGGGCAAAGGACTTGGTGAGCGGGACGGATTGGCAGAGCAGACAGGCATGCTTTTCATTTTCCAGAGCGGCAGAGCATCTGCTTTTTGGATGAAGGGCATGCGCTTTCCGCTCGATTTTGTGTGGATCGGCGCGGACTGCGCCGTCGTGGATCTAACCGAGGGTGTGCAACACTCGCCACCGAATACACCTAATTCAGAACTTGCGTTATTGGAATCCTCATCTCCGGCTGCATATACATTTGAAATTAACGCAGGTGAGATCAGCAGATTCGGTATTGATATTGGCGATGAAGTACGATTCCACAGCGTCGAATCAGCGTCAGCCAACTGCTGCGAATCGGGAGCGTGCGATGGGAACCGATAAGAAAGACAGACCACCGCTCCGAACTATATTTATGGGAACTCCCACTTTCGCCGTTCCGGCGTTGGATGCCCTTCTGAGCGCGAACTGCGACATCATCGGCGTATATACGCAGCCCGACCGCCGTTCAGGCCGCGGGAGACGGCTTACTGCGCCACCCGTCAAGCAGGCAGCCATTAAGCGCGGCCTACCAGTCTTCCAGCCGCCCTCGCTTCGCCGGGATGCAGAAGCCCGCCGGCACATCGCATCGAGCGCACCTGACCTCATCGTTGTCGTCGCCTACGGTCTATTCCTGCCTTCCGACACGCTTGCCGTACCGCCACTCGGCGCACTGAACATACATCCGTCTCTCTTGCCCAGATACAGAGGTCCTTCACCAGTAGCCACCGCTATCCTCGAAGGCGATAAGTCAACAGGCGTAACGCTAATGCAGCTCGACATAGGCATGGACTCCGGCCCCGTCATCGCGCAGCGCAAAACGGTCATTGCAGACAACGAAACTGCCGAAGACCTTACCATACGGCTATTCGAAATGGGCGCAGAACTGCTTGCAGATACGATTTACCCCTGGCGAGAAGGCGAGATTGCGTCCGTGCCGCAGAGTGAAGCGGACGCAACGATTACTCGGCTGCTGACGCGTGAAGACGGCACGATTGACTGGGCACAATCGGCAGAGCAGATCGCTCGGCAGATTCGCGCGTACCATCCCTGGCCCAGCAGCTTTACCCACTGGCGAGGCAGACAATTGAAAGTGCATGCGGCATCGGCGCTGGACGGTGTTAATGACAAATTGCCCGGCGCAGTCACAGCGTTACCGCAGGGCATCACGGTCGCAACCGGCGAGGGTGCACTGCTCCTCCATCGCGTACAGATTGAAGGACGGCAGGCTACGGACATCTCCGGCTTTGTGCGCGGATACCGCGACTTCGTGGGTTCCCTGCTTGGCACATCCTGATATAATCGGCGTTAGGTTAAGAATCGATGAGCAGAGGTGTGATATGGACAAGGCGCTTGCAGGAGTGAAAATTCTGGATATGAGCCGCGTGCAGGCCGGCCCATCATGCGCGCAGTTGCTGGCATTTCTCGGAGCTGACGTAATCAAGGTGGAGGACACGGTGGGGGGTGACAACACACGCTGGGAGCAGGCGCACATCGACGGCGTGGACAGCGTCTATTACACCATATTTAATAACAACAAGCGCGCTATCACGCTAAACCTCAAGACCGAACGCGGCAAGCAGCTCTTCGAGAAGCTGGTGCTGTGGGCTGATGTCGTGCTGGAAAACTTCTCCAAGGGCGTAATGGAAAGGCTGGGCATAGGTTACTCGCGCCTGAGCGAAATCAATCCGCGCGTCATCCACGCGAGCATTAAGGGCTTCGGCGAGTACGGACCCTGGAGCGACTATCGCAGCTTCGAGCTTGCCGCGCAGGCAACCGGCGGCGGTATCGCAGCGAACGGCTACCCGGACAGGCCTCCCATCTCTTCGCCAATCGGCTCAGGCGATTCGGGCACCGGATTACACACCGCCATCGGCATACTCGCAGCCCTCCGGCAGCGCGACAATATAGGCGAAGGACAGCATCTTGAAGTTTCTATGCAAGACGGAATTGTGAACCTGCTGAGATACCGCTTGATTCGCAGCCTATCGCTCGGCACGCCCAATGTGCGGCCCGGCGACAGGGGCAACAGCGGCATCCCGATGATATACCCCTGCCATCCGGGCGGCTCAGACGACTATGTAATGATACACATCGCCGGCGCGCTCTGGGAGACCGTGCTCGCGATAATAGGACGAGCAGACCTGATTGGGGATGAACGATACGCTACGGAAGATCTGCGTGGACAGCGTGGAGACGAAGTGCTGGGAATCGTCAGCGAATGGACTATGCAGCACGACAAGTACGAGGCGATGGAAGCTTTGGCTTCTGCGGGCGTTTGGTGCGGCGCGGTCATCAGCCCGGAGGAAGTGCTGTCGAACGAGCATCTGGTCGCCCGCGAGATGGTCATTGATGTGGACGATCCCGCGCGCGGTACATACCAGATGATCGGCTGCCCGGTAAAGCTGGAGAAGTCACCGGTTGAGGTACAACCCGCTCCGCTTTACGGCGAACACACCGACGACATCCTGACAGGCATGCTGGATGTTTCGCCGAACGAGCTGTCGGAGCTGCGAAAGCAAGGGGTTATCGTTTAGAGTCGGCGTTTCACTTCCAGAAGTCCTCCACACGCACCGCTTCTTGCTCGCCAGGCCAGGGCGGAATCGTAACGATGATGAGACACAGGTCATTGTCCCCCGTGTTACGGAACTGGAAGTGCGTCCCCGTTTCGATGCTTAGAGACAAGCCCGGCTCCACATCCACCACAGATGCTGTGCCTTCGTTCTTGCGCCACACCTGCCCGCGCCCCTGAGTCACGTACCATACCTCTTCGACGGTTAGGTGCTTTACAGCCATCGAAATCGCACCGGGTGGCAAAGTGCAATGCACCATACTTCCACCTTCGACTGCGACAAGCTCTCGTATTTCGGAGCCGTCCGGGGCAAGTACAGTGTACTGGCGGGGCAGCTTTCGTGTGTCCATCAGCCGAAACCCGAGAATCTGAGTTGGCGTGGTTCTTCGGGATCTTCGTTCGACTGCTCGAATCCGGACACGCCTACACCGACAAGTCGGAACCGTCGCCGGCCATACAGTTCCGCGCGCAGAAGTTCCCCGGCGGAGCGCGACAGTTCGTCCGCGGATTGCACTGCAATTGGCAAAGTACGTTGTCGCGTAAATGTAGTGAAGTCCGACAGGCGCAGCTTCAGTTTGACCGTTCGCCCCTGCAGCTGCTTCCGTCGCAGTTGCTGTGCGACGCGCTGGCTCAGACGGCTCACGACCTCTTGCAGCGCTTCCGGATCGCCCGTGTCGCTGGCAAATGTCGTCTCGGCGCTGACCGATTTCGTTTCACGGAGCACGACAACGGGGCTGTCGTCCTCTCCTAGGGCAAGCCTCCTCATCTGCACGCCCTGCCTGCCGAATCTCTCACGCAGCCATTCTTCATCCTGCCGCGCAATATCGCCAATCTTCTCGATGCCCTCTGCAACGAGCCGCTCCGCGGTCCTTGGGCCGACTCCCCAAAGGTCGCGTATCGGCAGCGGCTCAAGAAATGACCTCTCACTGCCGGGCGAAACCACGGTCAGACCGTCAGGCTTGTCCATATCTGAAGCGATTTTGGCAATTGATTTGCTGGTTGCCACGCCAATCGAAACGACTAAGCCAAGCTCTTCTCTGACGCGGCGTTTCAAGCCAGCCGCAATCTCCGCAGGCTTCCCACCTTCATCGACAACCGCCGAGACATCGAGATATGCTTCGTCCAGCGACAGTGGCTCCACCAGTGGCGTGAGGTCTCGGAAGATGGACATGACGCGTTGAGAGATTTCACGGTAGCGGTCAAAGCGCGCGCCCACGCGAATTGCCTGTGGGCAGAGCCTCTGAGCAGTCCTCATGGGCATTGCGGAGCGCACGCCGTGCTCACGCGCCTCGTAAGAAGCAGACGCAACAACACCTCGCCCCTCTGCGCTGCCGCCAACAACCACGGGCTTCCCACGCAATCTGGGGTTATCTAATTGTTCCACGGAGGCATAGAAGGCGTCAAAATCCGCGTGTAGTATATGGCGCATGTTACTAGTCCTCGTTCGCCATATTACAACGAAACAGAGGCTTGGTTAAAGCGGCATTATGTACAGTTTGCCAATTAAACAGCTCCGTCTATCGACACATCCAGCACTACTGGCTCTCCAATCGCGATCGACTCCCGGAGCGCATCCCCAAGCTCAGCGGGGTCTTCGATCCTACGTCCACGCACTCCCATCGCTTCCGCAATCGCCGCAATATCAAACGGAGTGGGAAAGTCCATCGCGATGTACTCGCTTGCCGGGTTTTTCTGTCCCAGAATCTCGCTCTTGTACAGGTTCATATTCAGCTTCAGCACGCGATATGCTCTGTTGTTGCAGATGACATACACGACCGGGATGTCGGAGTTTGCAGCCGTCCACAGCGCCTGAACCGTCATCATTGCGCTGCCGTCGCCGATGATGCCCACAACCGGGCGGTCGGGGTTCGCCATCTTGACGCCCATCGCGCCACCCATGCCCCAGCCGAGCGCGCCGCCCGTAATGCCAAGCAGGCTGCCCGGTTTATCGAAGTCGAGAGCGCCGAACACTGACGCGCGAGTCGTAACCGAGTCATCCACGACAATGGCGTCATCGGGCAGCGCCTCGGCAATTTCGGTCATCATCCGCTCTGTGGACATAGGGCTAATGTCGCGGCGTGCATCCAGGCGCTTCTGCCATTCCGCCTTCTGCACCGCCTTTTGCTCTGCTACCGAAGCCATCCGACCCTTAGCGGCTTCTCTCGCCACCCCTGACATTCGCAAGTCAAGCGCGTCCGCAAGCGCCGCCATAGCCGTGCGCGCGTCCGCCACAATGCCAATATCCGTTGGCTCGGTTCTGCCAATCTGCGTTGCATCAGAGTCGATGTGAATCAGCTTCGTGTCCGGGTTCAACGCGCTTCCGGAGAAGTAAAAGTAACCGGGGAAGACCGGCGTTCCAACGGCGACGACCACATCCGCGTCTTCAAGCAGAGCTTTGCCTGCCGGCATTCCGGGACTAGCAAGCCCCAGGAACTGAGGATGGCTTGTTGGGAAGTTCACTTGGGAGAAATAACTGGCGTACACCTTTGCACCGATAGTTTCCGCCAGCCTCACCGCGGAGTCCGTACCGTTCGATTGCCCTACCCTGTCGCCCACTATCAGCGCCGGATTTTTGGCATCTGCCAATATGTCTGCGGCGTCATCAATCGCGTTTGCGTCCGGCGCAATTCGCGTGTATGTCTTATCCGACGGCACAATTTCCACATCTGCATCATCATCCAGCGCATTCGCAGAGAATGCGACATACACCGGTCCCGCTGGGGGCGTCTTCGCCTCGTTGAAGGCGCGCCGCATTACGCTCGGCACCTGCTCCGGGTGTGTTACCTCCGCACTCCACTTGCAGAACTGGCTCACCATCTCAACAAGATTGGTGCGCCCCTCTGCCAGCTTGCGAATATCCTTGTTGGCGGATGTCAGCACAAGTGGCGTGTTACCCTCTGCGGCATTGGAGAGCAAACTAATGCCATTCGCAAGACCCGTCTCAATGTGCAAGTTGACGAACGCGGGTTCGCCACGATAGCGCGCGTAGGCGTCTGCCATGCCCATCGCTGCGCCTTCCTGTGTTGTCAGCATGTATCGGATGTCCGGGTAGTTCTCCAGCTCATCGAGAATTGGTCCCTCACTGGTTCCCGGATTGCCGAATATGCACTCGACTCCCTCGGCGCGGAGCATTTCCATCAGCGCGCGCTTACCTGTCATTCTTGGCATAATGCAGACCTTTCAGCAATTGCAATTGCACTTTGAGTTGGCGTTGAGCATCTCCGGATTCTTGGCACTACTATTGTCGTAGAACGGTGTCACCATCCGATGTAATTCTGCCAAAGCTGCTGCGGTGATGTGTCATTTACGATAATTCACTCTATGACGCTCATCTCTACTTACATTCACTCAACACAGCATCAGGAGTAGCTGGACCAGTTTCCCCACAGGCCTAATCATTCCATACCTGAGCGTCACCCGGGAAATCGTCAGATTGTGGTGGAACGACGCAGAACACATGGCCGCTCGGCGCTTC
>JAGGDZ010000292.1 GCA_024648655.1 Chloroflexota bacterium
CCGCACTCAAGGTCAAGAAGGCGTCTAGCGCTCGCCGCTCGACATGTTCGTCATGCGCAGTTGGGGCGACTGGACCAATGGAGGCTCCGAACCCGAAACCAGGGGCTACCACCCCGCAGGTCATCGGGATTTTCGACGCCCTCCTCCAATCCACCGTCTCGGGGCGGACGGAGCTAGAACGGCTATAGGACGGTCTTCGCGCGCCTCCTGTTCTTCGAAGCCTGCGCACTCCGAAGCCCGGGCTCAGGTCAAGAAGCCGAGGCGGCGGGCAACTTATGCTGCCCGCCGCGCGTCACCTCTAGCAGCGAACGTAGGTTGTGCGCTGCCCTGCGCCGCAGTTTCCGCACGGCGGCAATCTGTCCGAATCGTCATCAAGCCAGACAGACCAATTGCACTGAGTGCAACAGTACCTGCCCACGCCGGGCTTCTGACCAATGCTGTACAACTCGGCAAAGCCTTTCGGAACGCCGCCCGAACCGGACGCGTTCGCTTATTGTATGCTACATACAGACACCGATCAAGCACTACAAACTGAACTCTGCGAGGCGCATATAGACTCCTTTGTGGTCTATTCCGCCGCCTGGTCGCTACTAGCGGCCGACCACCGTGATCAACCCACGCTCTCTTCGCCGAACGAAAAGCAACCTCACCAAGCCCCGCCTCTGCTCGGCGACGTCACCCACCATTGCGGGCTTTGCCCGCACCATGAAGCCTGAGGGCTGCAGAAGTGACCAGCGCCAATAGGAACCACGCAGTCAACTCGCCCGACTCCGCCGGCGATGCAGAGGCGCAAGCCGAAATTCGACTACGACCCCTCAGAGAGTATTTCGATACTGACAATCATCATCTTACGGTCAATGACATTTGGAAGTTGATGAATACGGACGGCAGAGTCGTTGGTGAGATTCCAATGCATGTCGTTTATGACTTCACGGCCAACGCCAAATATTGGTACGTGTTCTTTCCGCACACTTTGAATCCGATAAAAGTCCTTTATCGACTCCTCCAAGAGCCTAGATTTCTCAACGGATCGCTCGATCCAGAGGGCGATGGAGTATATGTTGAATCGATATTCTCTAACTATCCAGACACTGACAGCTCTGCGACGCTGATTTTTACAAGGCGCATACAACTGTATGCTGATTTCAACTTGCAATCTGAGGAAATAGCTGTCCTGAAAGAAATGGCCAACCAACACGACCTAGCTCTAAGCATAAGGGACCGAACATATGCACGGCTTCGTTCTGAGGCGGAGACACCTATCGCTTTCATTTCACACGATAGTCGCGACAAAGACACTATAGTTCGAGATCTAGCTCGAGAGCTGATGAGTCTAAACTGTCCAGTATGGTACGACGAATACTCGCTTCGTGTCGGCGACAGCCTTCGAGCGTCGATTGAATCGGGACTGAAACAGGCAAAGAAGTGCATTCTGGTCCTATCTCCAAATTTCCTATCCAACGAAGGTTGGCCCCGAGCTGAGTTCGACTCCGTGTTCACCCGTGAGATTCTGGAAAGGAAAAATGTCATCCTCCCAGTTTGGCATCATGTCGAGGCTGACGATGTCTACGATTACAGCCCACGTCTGGCTGACAAATTCGCTCTGCAGTCATCTATCGGCGTCGAGGAGATAGCCAAGAAGCTAGCAGCCCAAATCAAGAGCGGCGACTAGCGAAAGATCGTAGTGATCAATGGACCGTCATGAGTGCCTAAAGTCAATCATTCACCGTCGCTGACTAAATGATTAGTTGTGCACCAATCGGTCGCTGTTTCCCACCATGAACCGACGGCTCCGCGCACCACTTGGTCGCTAACCGTCGCACTCCTCGATAGACATCCTCGTCGAACCCAAGCAGTTCGCGCAGCACGTATCGGTCCAGCAGGGCTCGGTTTGGATCGGCGTCGGCCAAGTAAGCAGGCTGAAGTTCCTTGTCCCGAAACTCCTCGAAAATCGCCGCAGCGGTCGAGAGTTGCCCGTCATTCAACTCGCGGAAGTCCAGGACCGGCAGTGATTCGGCGGAGCGAATCGTCATGTTGGCCTTGCTGGATTGCTGGCGGGTGGCGTGCCACCACCAGCACAACAGACCTAGTGTGGAATTGCCCCACACGGCAAAGGCATAGTCCAGCCGCTCGTCGCTGAAGTT
>JAGGDZ010000031.1 GCA_024648655.1 Chloroflexota bacterium
TCTATCTCACGCAGTCGCCTTCTCACATTCTTCCTCACATGCGCCAGACATACCTGATGCTCCAAGCCCAACTCCTCCACCACAGGCTTGTAAGTACTCAGGTCATCGCTGACTATCGCCTCAACTCCCAGCTCTCCCACATACCCACTCAACCAGTCCACAAAGCCCTTGCTGTCACGCTCCACAAGCAAGTCTATCCCCACCAGCCTGCCACTTGCCGCGTCCATCACGAACCCGACCACTGCCTTCTCTCCCTTCAGCTTCACTATCGTCTCATCCGCTCCCACTACCGCGACTCGCGCTCTCACCCTTCGCTTGCACGCACCCATCGCAAGCTTCCCCGCTTCCTGTACATCTCGCCAACTGCTCATTGGCGACAACTCGCATCCCAGCGCAGTCAGCAGATGCCCCACCGACCTGTGCGACAGTCCCAACGCCCAGCCCAGAGCCGCCAATACCCTCAACCTCTTGCTCTGCGTGTGTCCGTCCACTCCCTCAGGGTAGCACCTGAATGTCCTGTGGCAGTCAACGCACTTGTATCTGACTACCGTAACGCGCTTGATATAAAGGTCCTTTATCGGCTTATCCAACACAGCGTGCTTGTGAAAGGCTACCCCGGCGCAGTGCGGGCAGCTTGACGGGCGAGCGTCCGGATACTCCTTGACCTGTGGCAGCGTAAATCGTACTCTTGGCATTGGCGGGGACTCCTAGTTCTGTGATGGTTATCAGAACTTTATCAGGATTCTCCGCTATTTTACTATCACACCGCCTTTGGGACGGTTACGCCAAGCGAACTTGGTTATCGGTCCCGCACCGCCTTCCGCGTTCCGCGTTCCCCGACACTGTAAATCCCTCCGATTCTAGAAACCCGCTAATATCAAACGGCGGTACAGAATCCGACTTGCTTCCATAAGCTCCGACAATCAGCCGTCCTTTCGGAGCGACTACCCGTTCCAACAGCCTGCTCACACCATCCGCAAGGTATCCGACAGGCAGGCAGTCATACAGCATATAGACATAGCGATACTTGCGGCTCGGCTGCCAATCCCATGCATTGCCCACATGAAAGTTGTCCGCGTACTCAGGCAGGCGCACTTTCGCAAGTTCTGTCAGTCTGCTCCCTTGATCAAGCCCATGCGGAGTCAGCGTCAGTCCCCGCTCGCCGCCCCACTTCAGTAGGCACTCCAGAAGATAGCCGTTCGCGCACCCAACATCCAGCAAATCGCCGTCATCACGGATAGCGTCGAGAATAGGCACCCGCTCAGCCCGCCAACGCTCCGCACCCCCGCTGAATCCCGATTGCCGAATAGGATCTTCCTCCCTCAAGTAAGCTGCTTCCAGCTCCCCAAGCTCTTGCAGAAAGCCCTCCGGCAATGCCCTAATCATTGACGCCAACTGACGCCAACGGATGGCGCCTTGACTTCTGCGCGCCCTGGCCAGCATTCCCTACGCGCTGTCACTGCAACCGCCAATGCCGCCGCGCGTTCGGGACCGGACAGGATGGGGTCTATTGGTTGCCTCCCGTTCGAGAAATCCGTATCGAGAATATCGGGCGTAGCGTTGTACAAAGCCAACTGCTCCGGTGTCAAGTCTTCGAGTTTTGCCGCCATAGCATCCTTTCGTCTTTACGCTAGGACTAGGCGGAGCCTAGAGTTTAGGATCAGGCGGAGCCTAGAGTTCGCCCAGCCTCAGTATCCTTTGCAACGAAATCCTCCGTATGAACCAGATCATGCCCAGTATTATCGCCGTGAACACCAGAATCATGAAACCATAGGTAATCGCCAGTGTGCCCCAGTCAATCTCCAGCACGAACGGCGGGAGGACCTGCGTTCCCCGGTCATTATGGCTCAGGAACGGCATTATGATTGCCCCAAGTCGCCGTCCCATTTCCGCACCCAGCACCATGCCCGCTGCGATGACGATTGCCTGCTCCAGCCACACAAGCGTAATCAGCTGCCGCATCGAGAATCCTACCGTGCGCATTAACCCGAACTGCATCTCTCGCTCGCGGAACGAGACATACGAATGCACGAGGAATCCGAGGCAGCTAAGTATCAGCACCGCACCGAAAGCCATGAACAGCAGCGCGCGCCATCCAGCCTGTACCAGCGGGTCAACCTCAGACTCTTTCAGCTCCTCGACGCGGTCATACACTGCGCGGCTCTGGAATGGCTCGCCCTCATTACGCATATCTTCAACTACCGCGGCACGTTCACTTCCGTTGGATGCAGTTTTCAGCCATATCTCGTTGGGCTTAACCTCGGCAGAAGTCGGCTCAAGATTGGTGTACCTCACTATCGCGTCTATGTCTCCGACCAGGTATCGCTTGCTCACGGTATCCAGCGTTGGGAAGTACTCGAACGAATCGATGATTTGTATTGGGACGCGATGTCCGGACACCGAAACCGTGAACTCTTCACCAACGCTGTGTCCCGTTTCCGAGAGGAACGAGTCGCTCGCAAGCACGGGCAATGGGCTTGCCGGTGGTCCATGATAAATTCCCCGTCCGGTGAGTGGCGGACCCTCGGACCAGATGAATTGCGCCGCGTCGTGAGCCGTAGGGTCGTCTGCTCGGGTGCTTATCGATTGCAAAATATCGGTGATTGACTCGCGCGCGCCACGCAGCACCGTCCACTCTTCAACTGAGCCGAAGTCTTCGAGGACGGTTACTTGATTCGAGCCGTTCCTTGCCCAAATCTCGTCTATGGCGATATTGCCCGCACGCAGACGGCCGCGCGAGTTGGTGTCATGGATAGCAAGCGATACCATCGTGAGCGGTTGTTCCGGCTGAAGCGGTCTGAACCTTCTGAAACTGCTTCCACGCTCCAGCCCGCGCTCCAGTGTCAACCAGTCTCCGTTGCCACCCAGTCGCCCCATTACATAGGTGAAATACCTGTCGTTCACGTCTTTGATGCGTATCGACACGGCAAGACTTTCTCTGGGTCTGTCCGGTTTTACCCGAATGCCTATTCCGCGCGCGTCATCCGGCAGGTCTATGCCAACCGGCGGGTTCTCATGCCCTAGCTGCGACAGCATATCCTCGACGGGACGGTCCGCGAAGTCGCCACGGAACCATCCGATGCGCCGCATCGTTTCGCCGTCCACGCCCACCATTGTGTAGCTTTCGCCAAGCAGCTTGGAGAGGTCGGAGCCAAAAGCCTTGATGACAGGCGATGCCTCGTCCACGATTGGCATTGCTTCATAAGTCTCGACAATTGGAATGCTCCGCCCCCTGTTGTTGACGGTCAGGCCTTCCACGCGTATGTCCGCGCCGGTTGCATACTGCGCCTGCTCCTCGAAACTACGCTCCAGCGTGCCTCCGAAGCTCGCCGCAAAGATTCCCAGTCCTGCCATGAGTATGAGCAGGAGCGACATCCGCGCGTAGTGGGTCGGATTGCGCGCCATCTGCCACATGCCCATGGAGAAGCCGACGGGCGCGCGCCGGGCGAACGCGCTAAGCGCCAGGAATATCACGCCTAACGGCAGAGGCACGAACAGGCTAGTTCCTGCCGACACACCCACGACGAGTGTGCCTCCCACTATCCCTGGCGTTACTTCGGTGCCGCCGCTACTGTACGCTAGAAACTCCAGCATCGGCACGGTGAGGGGGCTGAACATCAGTCCGGCGACCACAACGACCTGTGCCACCAGCCCTGCCGCGCGCAGCCTACCGTCCGGTAGGCGCTCCGTAAGCCCGTACATTGCCACCATCACCGCGATGATGCCTAAGGAGACTGCCCTCGCCGCCCAATCGGCGCCTGCCGAACCGCCAAACACAATCGAGGCGATTTGCACGCCCGCAGCCACGCCAACTATTAGGTGCATCAGGTTCGGGGACTCACCGCTTATGTACCGAATGGATAGCGGGAACAGACGCAGCAGCGCAATAGCGAAAGCCACCAGGATCAGAGCAGGCACGGCAAGCAGCGCCTGGTTCACCGCAACGCTTCCGAACAATCCCGTCGCCACGACGGAACCTTGGTCATGCAGCTGGCGGAATAGGAATATACTCACCACTAGCAGCATTACATCAAGATAGTATCGCTGGTAGAAGGGTGGTCCTGTCGGGCGCGCCGACTGCTGCCGATGCCTTGTAACGCCGATGCGGGATGCGCGCACGGCTGGAATCAGCAGCGCGCCGAAGCTGAACAGGCCGCCCAGGGCGCTCATCAAGTACGCTCCTCGGTTGACGAACACGCCCAATCGGTCGCCGCCGCTCAATTCGGAGAATGCCGGAGTGTAACCCATGAAGCTGATGATAGTGGCGGCTAGAATCGGGGCAACCGCAATTGCAATAATAGAGATAGTCGCCCCCTCAAGGATGAACACAGCTAATATCTGTCCGGAACTTGCGCCCCGACTCCGAAGGAGTGCAAGTTCACCGCGCTGTTGCTCGACCAGCAAGGATGACAGCGTTACTACGTAGTACAGGATGACGATCGCTATCAGCACCATGACCACGAACATCGGTATCTTGCTGAAGAACAGTCGTCTGTCATACTCTGCGAGAGTCGCGTCAAGCGCGGTTATCTGGCGGAATCCGAAGAGGTGGGTGGAGAGCTGCGAGCGCATAGTACGCACTTGGAGATGCGTGATGGTCGTATTGCCGGCGTTCAGCCTGTCACGGTCGGTGTCCAGATGCCAGGCGTAAGATGCGTCCAGGTCGGTGAAATTTGCCCCCAGAATGTTGAAGAACATCTGCTCGGAGATGTAAAAGGGCAGAGTGCGGAACGAGCCGGAAGTTACGGACTTGAAGAGTGTGTCGTTCTGGTGCCAGAATTCCGACTCCGGGTCGTTGCGCGTGAAAAGGCCGCTTATGACTACACTCGTGTACGGGAGCCGGTCGCGCCAATACGGAACTGCGGATATTCTGTCGCCCACGCCTACGCCAAATAGCTCGGCGGCTCCGACGGGAACGATGGCTTCAAGTTCCAGTGGCGCCGTTGAAGTCTCCAATGGCTGCTCGCTCGGATACCTTCCGCCGGGCAGCAGGGTGATGTTGTCGGTCAGTCGAGGGTTGAATGTGAAGAAGGCGCGAGCATCATCCTTGCCGGCGTTTACCTCGTTTCCCGGCGCTGTCAGATAGAATGTAGCGGACTTTGCGCTGCGCTGCACATCCTTGAACAGCCAGCCTAGCCGGGCTTCGAACTGGTTCCGCGTGGCGTTAGCGACCTTCTCGTATTCTTCGACCTTCGTAGGCCCGCGCTCGGCCTTGACCAGAATATCCAGGTCCAGGTCATCGACGTTGTTGAGGGAGTTCTTAAGAGCAAGCTCGCGAAGTGCGTCGAAGTAAATAACAGTACCTGCCATTACTGTCGAAGACAGCAGCACCCCAATTATAACAGTGGAGAGCAGCCTCCAGTGGGATAGGCTGCGCTTCGCTACCATTGGCCATGCTGCGACTATTGCGGATACTACCTGGCGCATGTAAGACTGTCAGTTCTTCAGATTGTTGATGAGTTGATTTTCGTCGGGAAGAGTTGTGTTAGAAGTAAGGACTACACATCATTGATGTCCTGTTGCTTCCGGCTACTCCATTCTTGATATTGCGTGAAAGTCCAGATTCCGCATGCTTCGTGTCAGCCGATATACGGCAAGCGCGAATATGCCTATCAGCGCCAGATAAAGCGGCGCAAGGAAGCGAAAATCGGTTTCCAGAATGAAGGGAGGAACGACCTGCCTGCCGTTTTCGGTAACCGCAACCGATGATACCATAAGGTCGCTCATCAGCCATCCGGCGCCCGACCCGAGTCCAATGCCTACCGCTACTATGATGGAGTGTTCCAGCAATAGCAACCCTGTCATCTGTCGCGATGAAAGCCCGACCGATTGCAGGAATCCCATCTCGTTGCGGCTGCGATTAGAGAA
Organism: Chloroflexota bacterium; assembly: GCA_024648655.1. Classification (GTDB taxonomy): domain Bacteria; phylum Chloroflexota; class Dehalococcoidia; order Lucifugimonadales; family JADFKI01; genus Bin90. The sequence continues at coordinate 5,869 of JAGGDZ010000031.1, forward strand.
CGCCAGAAGGTATGTCACATATCCAAGCCCGGCGGTGAAGATGATAATCGCCATTGCCAATAGCACCATCGCCTGCCAGCCGGCGGTTATCAGTGGGTCGAGGCGCACCTGTTCCAATTGCTGCTCACGGTCGTGCACGAGGTCGCGTCCGACCATTCTCGTAACCACCGAATTCACCGAGTCCCCCGCTCCCGATGCCTTCTCGATGAACATCTCGTTCGGTGTCGCTACTAGAGCGGGGCTGAGGATGTTGATGTGTCTTATTAGAGTTTCGAGATCTGCAATCAAGAATCCCGCGCCACTCGGATCGAGCGTGGGGAAAAAGTCCACGGTGTCACGTACCTGAATGGGCACGAAGCGCCCTTTTATCTCGACAATGAGCGCATCACCCACACGCGCTCCCGATGTTCGCAGGAAGGAATTGCTGGCAACCACCGGCACGGGTCCACCGCTTGGGCTTCTGTAAATCCCTCGCAACCCGTTGTCAGTGTCCTTGCCGAATGTGAATAGGCCGGAGAGATCGCCTCGATTTACATCGCCATCCGAAAATGACAGCAAGTCTGACGACAGGGTTGAAGTTGCAAGCGGTAGCCATGATGAGCCGGTATCCTCGAAGTCTTCGAGGTATTCGATAGTGCCGTCACCCTTGATCGCATGCACGTCGTCGATAAGTATTGAGCCTGCCGTGCCTGCGGGTCCAAATACAGGCTCGAATATCTGAATGGAAGCGAGTTGCACCGGTCGCTTCATTCTGCTTGGCACTTCCAGAGTGCGGAGGTGCCACTCCGGGGGGCCCATGTTACCGAACGACTGCGTATCCAGCACGCCGTCTGCGTCCTGCAGAACCAGCCACATGTACATGTTCGGGTACAGCTCCTCAGGCTTCAGCCAGACACCGACTTCCACTGCATCGTCGGGCAGTGTGACCGGCTCGCTCACGCTAAGCGGGTTGAGGGCGCGCATAACCTCCGGAAGCGTACTGCGTGAGAAGTCATCCCTGTACCATGAGTAATAGTGGAAGTCGTCCGCCTCCACAGCGAGCATGCGGAAGGTATTGCCTGTATAGTTCGCTCCAAGAGTGCCACGATCCCTGAACGCCATCGTGACTGAGGTTACGCCCGGAATGGTCTGATAGCGTCGCTTGAGGCCGTCCACGCTGCGCGCTATGTAGCCGGGTATATTGGATACCCGCAGGTCGGTCGCTACATCGTATTGAATGCGCTCCTGATAGCTCCGATTGAGCGTGCCTCCGACGGTTGTCGCAAGCACGGCAAGCCCTGTAACCATGACCAGTAGCAACACAAGCCAGCTGTACTGCAATGGATTGCGCGCCATGTGCCACAGGCTTAGTGATACCCATACGGGCGCTCGGTGTGAAAGCAGGACTAGCAGATAGAAGATAACCTGGAGCAGCACAATAGCCGCAAAACCCAGCGTCGGCAAATACGCGAGCGCTCCCTCTGTCGGCGGGTAAAAGTAAATCAACGCGGCTATGAGTGCGACCTGCGCCACAAATCCATACAGCTTGGCGCGGTTTCGTTCGGCGCGCTGTGTAGCCCAATACGCCGCCGCCGCCACAAGTGCCAGCCCAAGCGGCGGCGCAGCGCCCACAATGTCCGACTGGCGCAGCGCATCCATAGCGAGAGTGACAGCAAGCAGCGCCGTTATCACCCACACATACAAGTGTACGAGGGCGGAGGATTCGCCGCTTATGAACCGCACGAACAGAGGGAAGAACCGCATGAACACCAGAGCGACCAGCGTCAGCAGAAGGACGGGAGCAAACAGCAGCGCCTCGTTTATCTCCACGCCGCTAAACAATCCTCCGGACACAAGCCGCCCTCGCGCGTTCAGCTCCCAGAAAACCAGCGCACCAATAGCCAGCACCATAATGTCGAGATAGTAGCGTTGGAAGAACGGCACCTCAGGCGGACGGGACGACCGCAGCTTGTGAATGATAAGCCCGGTGCGCGCGCCGACGACGCCGGGTATCACGAAAATCGCAAGCCCCAGAGCGCCCACGGCTGCCGACACAAGAAATGGTGTCCAGCGCCAGTTCACCGGAAGCAGGGCGCCCCCTGTGATGTCTGTGAAGTACGGCAATTTGCCTGATATGGCAATGGCGCCCATTGCTAACAGGGGAGCGATTATGACTGCGACTGCCGTAATGATCAATCCTTCAATCGCGTACAAGCGCACAAGCTGCGCCATGCTGACGCCGCGGCTTCGCAGCAGCGCGACGTCGTCCTCGCGGCTCTGCACGAGATACGACACCATCATCGCCATGTAGTACAGCACGGTTATGACCATGATTGTTAGAAGTAGAAGCAGGGGTATGCTCGTGAAGAAACTTCGCCGCTCGAAGCGTTCCAACAGCGAAGTGATGCCTGTGAATACTGCGCTGCCCTGCATCCGAATTGCCATGCCATTCTCTAGGTTGTCTAGGCGTTCTCTCAGCTCCTCTGGACGAATCTTCTTAAGTGGCTCCTTCTCGACAAATATGAACCACGACGAGGAAACCAGACTACCGGGATATGCCTTGCCCAGACTGCCGATCAGCGCCTGCCTCGTGACGAACAGGGCTATAGGTGGTTCTTCCGGGTCCACCTCGATACCCACGTCCGGTATCTCTTCCAGCGGCGCCGGTTCCATAAATACATTGGCGTTCTGCTGCCAGTAGTCGGCGCTGGGATCGATAGGGTCTATGATGCCCACAATCTCGGCGGTGATGGCGACATCGGTGCCGAGCGACGGCTTCATCTCCAGCTTGTCGCCGACCTTCAGGCTGAACACATTCGCGGGCGTGCTGCCAAGCAGAACCTCCACATGCAACCCGTTGTCTGTCGGCGTAACCGTGTCCGTGAACGCCCGCCCGGATGTGAACTCCACATGTTTTTCCACGTTGGACAGGTATTGAAGATATCCTCGCGACACCAGATCAATGTCGGCGTTCGCAAGCGGTCGCCACGGGGTGCCCACCAGCAGCGTAGTTCCCTTGAGGAAGCGTTCTCGGCTCACGTAAAAGTCGGAGATATTTTCGTCTATCAGCCCGTCAATCTCGCCGTCGGTAACATTCAAGCTCTCTTCGTTCAGGGGTACGTTAGGGGCGAAGGCAAAGATATTCAGGAAGAGGATGGAGGAGCGGTCAATGGATGTGTTCAGCGTAAGACGCGCCAGCGAGTTCAGATAGACGGGCGCGCCCGCAACCAGCGTGGAGGCTATGATGATGCCTGCGAATATGCTTAGCAGGAGCTTCCAGTCGGAACTGAGACGCTTGATGATGAAGCCGAAAGTCGAAAATGAGCGCATCGATTGTTTTACCGGCTAATCGCTGTGTCGTTCGCAGGTCCTGACCTGTCATTCGGGTCTGTCCCATTTGGCGGCGATGCCAGCATTCGACGTCTTCCCCAGCCGGCACCACTCAAAGGCAGACATCCGCAACGCCATAGTAGCACACTTTTGACTTCTCTGTGATTCAGAAACGCGACGATGTGAGCAGCGTCAGACCGCCAGAGCCGGATGACCTCTCCAAACTTGAACAACTACGCCTCTGCATCATTCCGCAGACGGATATGCTCCTGGAGACGGTTGCACTGAGCAAAACGATGTGTGGTGCAGAAGCAACGGAGAGTATATCTAACCCGATGTATCGACCTTGTGGCTCCGTTCAAGACCGCCAAGCACGACCCTAGACCGAGCGCATGCGCATCTCTCGGTCGTTTCCGCTATCGGATAGAAACACTGAAAACAGGCACATCAGGTTAGCTACTCAGTTGACGCAAGCGCGGATCGAGCTTATCGCGCAACCAGTCGCCCATGAAGTTCAGGGACATCACCGTTAGGAAGATGGCGAACCCTGGGAAGAAGGAGATCCACCAAGCGTCGCGCAGATAGTTGCGCCCATCGGCGATCATTGCGCCCCAGGTCGGTGTGGGTGGTGGAATACCTGCTCCAATGAAGCTGAGGAACGCTTCGGCAAGGATTAGCTGGCCTGATCGAAGGGTTGCTATCACGACGACAGTGTTAACCACGCCGGGCAGGATGTGCATCACGAGTATGCGTGGTAGCGAAGCGCCTGCTACCATCGCCAATGCTACATAATCGCGCTCCCGCAGCGACAAGACTTCGCCACGCACA
>JAGGDZ010000521.1 GCA_024648655.1 Chloroflexota bacterium
TACTTCACGGAAGGCACTAAGACCTTCGCCTATGAGATTGCGGAACAGTTTGGCGGAGACCCGCCACGTCATATAGTCATTCCGGTCGGCAACGGCTCACTGCTTATTGGCGCGCATCGAGGTTTTCGGGAAATGCTGCAAAGAGGACGTATTACTGCCACTCCAAAGCTGCACGCGATTCAGGCACGCGCCGTAATGCCATTGGTGTCAGCCTTCATCGATAGCAGCCGTCCCGCGCCGGCCGTGCGAAGCACTATAGCCGGAGGTATCGCCGTCGCCAATCCGCCCAGATTGCGCCAGTGTCTCCGGGTGTTGCGCGACACCGGCGGCTCGGCGGTCGCCATCGAGGAACAAGACATTGTGCATTGGCAGCGCCTGCTCGCGCAGCAGGAAGGTGTCTTCGTCGAGCCGACATCGGCGACAGCGGTTGCGGGCTTGGAGGCGCTTATCGCAGACGGCAAAATCCGGCGCCACGAATCAGTTCTGGTCGCAGCCACGGGCTTCGGCCTGAAAGACGCCATTCCGCCGGCGCAAATCTAGCGATACGCCTCTATCGCCGCCTCGAATCCCGGCAGCGCGCCCTCCAGGGTGTCGTCATCCAGACAGTAGGAAATGCGGAAGTATCCCGGCAACCCAAATCCTCGCCCAGGCACTACAAGCACCTTGTGTTCCTGAAGCGCCGCAACGAACTCCACATCGTCCGGCGTGGGTGACGCCGGAAACATGTAGAATGCGCCCTGCGGCTTAACTAGGCTGTATCCCATCTGGCTGAGGCTGTCGTACAGGAAATCGCGCTTTCTCTGATACTCCGCCACATCCACACTCGCCGATTGCAACGCCCTGACGATATGCTGCATCAGCGCCGGGGCATTCACGAATCCAAGCGTCCGGTTGCAGAACACAAGCCCGTCCATCAATTCAACTTTGTCCTCATACTCGGGATGGACGGCGATGTAGCCGATGCGTTCGCCGGGGAGCGCCAGGTCCTTGGAATGCGATGTGGCGACGATGCTGCGCTCGTGATGATGGAAGATATGAGGGTACTCCAACCCATCGAACAGAAGCCTTCGATACGGCTCGTCACTCACAAGGAAAATCTCGCGCCCGTGCTCTGCCTCGGCCTCTGTGATAAGGGCGCACATCTCGTCAAGGAGTTCGGCACTGTACAATACCCCTGTCGGATTGTTCGGCGAGTTGATTAACACAACCTTCGTTCGCTCGTTGAAGGCGTCTCGCAAAGCGTCCATGTCCGGCAGAAAATTCTCGTCAGGAGGCACGACACGACACAAGCCACCGTGATTGTCCGCGTAAAAATGGTACTCTACGAAGAACGGCGCGAAGATGATAACCTCGTC
>JAGGDZ010000190.1 GCA_024648655.1 Chloroflexota bacterium
CCAGGCGAGCGTGGCCTCGACCATGTACTCCGGCATCACGGCGATGAGCGCGAGAACGGCTATGGCAAAGGACGCGGACACATCCAGCTGCGCCACCTCGGCGGCCCATGACAGCAGGAACGCGCCGGCGATGATGCTGATGCCGAATAGCAGCGCCTCGATCTGAGGGTCTATGTGCAGGCCGGAGAATCTGATCACGACGCCCTGTACACCCAGCAGAGCCAGGAAAGCGATTGTAGCCCAGTGCCGCCTGTCCGAAGTATGTTCTTCCAAGTCGCCCACTCCATTTATAGAGATTGAGGGTTCAGGAATCCAGTTGCGCTTCTCGCGCCCGATAAAATGTATCTATACAGCCCTTGTGAGGTCAACCACTAATTCCGACCGGCTCCACGCAAAGAGAAAGACCCCGATGAATCGGGGCCTTTTCGCTTCAGGATTCGTATGTCAGCGCTAGTTGTCGTCGGCCGCGGCGGCGAGAGAGTTGAGCCTGTCTCGCACAATCGCGCGCAATTCCTTGACGCGGTTGAGGTGCGGAGTCTGTCCGTCCTCTTCCTTCTTGTCATAAATCTTGTCGCCGTCAATAAACACCTGGAGGACTCCGCCCACACCGGGCTTCACCTCTATGGATACTGCACTTCCGCCTTCAGCTACGAACTCGTTGACCATCCAGGCCGCAACACCGTGATACTGTCAAGGTACGCAGTAGATGATCTCAATGTCCATCTTTCCTTCGCCAGCCATTCGACATACCTCCTATGAGTTTGACCAAACCAGAGATTATACTCAGTATAAATATACTTTATGCCGAGTATTCCTCATTGCGATTGTAGATTAACACTTATATATAAACTTGTCAACAACCACAATCGTGCGAAATTGAGAATCTGCTACTCGACGTTCGAGCACTTCAGTCGCGATTTCGAAGGCTATCATAATGTGTACTATATGAGTCATTTTGTGACATAAGTAATTTCTGAAAAATATGCCGTGAATCTTGCAGCATTCTTCTCACATTCGTCAACGATATGACGTCGTAGGAGAGATAATATGAGACTCAAGATACTGAGGTCCGATGCCAAGAGATGTTGCAGCAGGTTCGCATCTATGCTTCATTCTGTCTGTAGGTAACCGTCCCAGACTCAGGTCAGCCTGCCCGTCAGTATGCTAATCTCATACAGCTTGAAAGGAGCCTCGAATCTAAAATGACAGATACAACCGCCCTCGAGGGCGTCAAGGTTCTGGACCTCACACAGATCATGGCAGGGCCTTACTGCACGATGATGCTTGCGGATATGGGCGCGGA
>JAGGDZ010000216.1 GCA_024648655.1 Chloroflexota bacterium
GCTCCCGCCAATTTGACGGTGGAGGTCAGGAAGAACAGGCCCGGCAGGGGCAGCCCCCAAATCGTTACATTGGCATGGGACGACCCCAAGAACCCCGACATCACGGGCTATGAGTTGCGTATCAAGCTGGAGAGCGCCGGCGAGTGGGAGGACTGGTGGCTCTATCCCAGCACTGGCTCGTCAACCACCAGCGTCAAGTTCGGGTTCCTGGAGGAGGGAGCGAACTACCAGGTCCAGCTGAGGCCGGTGGCCGACGGCAAACCGGGCATGGCCGGAGAGGTGTCGTTCACCACGCCCCCCGCCGACTGACGCGGGGTTGTCTATCAGAAGAGTAAATCAGTGATGGGCGCGTTCTCCATGAGGGGAGCGCGCCCTTGCATTGCATTCCACGATGAGTGGGATATGCCAGAGGACAGCCCATAAGAGAAACCGATGCCCAGGAGATGGCCATGGACGGCTCGGTTCTGGCTACCGTGAAGAATGGTGGGCCCGCAGGGATTCGAACCCTGGACACTCGGATTAAAAGTCCGATGCTCTGCCGGGCTGAGCTACAGGCCCACAAAGAACGCGAGGCGCACTTACAATTCTAAGTGGGGTTGGACGGCGATTCAAGGTTAAGATTACCGTTCCGATACGCTGGATCCGACTGAGTCGGTGAAGGCGTGCTCGGTCGGAAAGATGCTTATCTGGTGGGGAGGCCAGTAGCGTACCCAAGCCCTGCCGATGATGTTTTCAAGCGGCACGGTGCCCCAGTCTCGTGAATCATTGCTGTGCATACGGTTGTCGCCGAGAACAAAGTATGTGTTCGGGGGCACTTTGTAGGCGTCCATTTCGTCATATTTGTCAAGGCTTGCATAGGGCTCCTGCATCTGCTTGCCGTTGACGAATGTACGCCCACCATGGATCTTGACGGTGTCGCCCGGTATGCCAATAACGCGCTTCACGAAGTCACGTGAGGGGTCATTCGGGAATCTGAAGATGACCACTTCTCCATGCTGTGGTGGGTTAAATGGGAAGATGAGGCTGTCCTCCGAAAATTCGCTTCCCGCTACGGCTCCTTCAGCGTCTCCGCCTACATTCAGGTGGCGATACACAAGCTTGTTGACCAGCAGATACTGTCCTTGCGTCAACGTCGGGCGCATGCTTGCGCCTTCAACCTGATAGGTTTGTACTGCGAACTGTATTCCGACGAAAAGCAGCAGCGACAGTATTATCGTCTCGATTATCTCTCGGATTACGGTGCGCATCGTGCTCCATTATCGGGAAGTTCGTCCGTGGAATAGATACTGGGCAGAGTCATGCTTTGTATTATAGCGCAAGAGCGTGTGAGCCAATATAATTCTTACGGCGTAGGCGGAGCGCCCTAACCTAATATGAGAATGCATCAACTCGATGAATGGTGACGATGAGGGAATTCGTACCGTGAGGCCTGCGGTGAGGCCTGAATGAACGTCGGCGATCTGGAGCTAATCAGACGCAGCAAAGAGGGCGACCTCGATGCGTTCAACGAGATTGTTGCGCGCTATCAGAGGCAGGTCTTCAATACGGCCGCACGAATTCTTGGCGGCGCCTCTTACGCCGATGATGCCACGCAAGAGACGTTCATTTCGGCTTATCGCGCCATCGATAAGTTTCGTGGCGTAAACCTCGCACCCTGGCTGCTGCGAATCGCGAAGAACCAGTGCTACGACATGATTAGGGCAATGCGCCGCCGTCCCGCGGATTCTCTGGAAGAGAACCTCACAAATCCGTCAGTCGCACACGTGCAGGGCGGCAGCAGCCCGGAGGAAGAGACATTGCGGGGCGAGCTTGCCGCGGAGATTCAGCGCGCGATACTTTCGCTGCCCGCAGAACAGCGCCTTCTGGTGACACTCATAGATGTGCAGGGGTTCAGCTACGAAGAGGCGGCTGAAGTGGCTGAAGTATCCATTGGGACCGTAAAATCCCGGCTTAGCAGGGGAAGAGCACGAATCCGTGACCATCTACGTGGCTTAGGGGAACTTTTACCGTCCGAATTTCGTCAATCATCATGACGGAGCAGTTATGATCACATTTTGGCAGAATAGGCGACATGCCAGAATCCGAGAGTTGCTTTCCTCGTACATCGACGGCGAGGCAAGTGCATCGGAAGCTCGCCGCGTGGAGGAGCACCTGACAGGCTGCGATGAGTGTGCGGCAGAGTTGGAGTCGCTTCGCCAGATCACGATGCTGCTCGGGCAGATGCCATTGCTAGATGCGCCGCGCTCCTACGCGCTGTCTGCCGCGGATGTGCATGATGCGGCGGCGCAACGCCGCATTCCTTCTCTTGCCGCATTCACAGGCGGATTGTCTGCGGCGGGCGCTGCGGCGCTGGTTGTTGTGCTGGTGGTCGGTGTGGTGTTTCTGGCGCGCCTAAGCTCGTCAGTATCGGAGGAGTCCGCTCCCGTCGCTGCGGCGCCTCAAGCCGTTGCCATCGCGCCCGCTGCTCGGGCCGTCCCCACGCCTGCACCCGCTGCGCCTGTCGCTCCTGCGCCTCCTCAGGCCGTTGCAACGGCAGCGGTACCTGCGCCACAAGCTCCCGCGGCGCCGGCACCGCGAACTATGGCTACAGCCACCTCGGCCGCCCCGATGATGATGACTCAAGAGGCCGCGCCCATTGTTGCACCGACAGCAGTACCGGTTCCAGCCGCGCCTGCTTCTGCACCCGCTACACAGCCTGTTCAGGAGAGCAAAGCGGAAGAACTGGAATTTCATACTGCGACTGCCGCGGATGTCGAAGTTACCGCGACTACGGAAGTGCAGGTTAATACGACGCCTACTGATGAAGCGCCCGTTGCTGTCCCCGCTCCCACTGCTACTTATGTGGTAGATGTGCAAGCGAAGATCCATATAGATTACATCGCCACGCCGGCGACTGAAGCCGAAGCAGCGGCGCGGGCGACTTATGTGGCGCAGGCAGAAGCTACCTTGACGGCAGAGACGGTTGAAGTCCGGGCGAAGCACGCGACTGCACTGGCACACCAAGAATTAGTACGAGCCACTTACGAGGCACAGGTTTCAGAGATAAACGCCACGGCAACGGTACAAGCACGGGAAATAGAAGCACAGCAAGCAAAACATGCGACTACGGTCGCAGAATCGAATGAAGCTCGGGCGACTGAGGGTGCGGCGCAAGGCGAGTTTGCGATTCCGGTAAGGGTACTGCTGATTGCAGGCATCGGTTTGCTCTTGGCGGCCGTTGCGATTGCGATCCGGCTGGTGCGGAGGCGGAACGGAGGCTAATATCGATGAACGACAGAATGGGAACATTTTAGGCTGCGGCGGCGTTATATATATGAGCGGGCAAGAGGGCTCGTAATCAAGGTGGTGAAAGTAAGGTGAAAGTAAAAAGTAATAGGAGGAAATCGATGAGTTGGACAAGAAAAACTGCGGTAACATTGATAACAGTGGCGGCCGTACTCGCCGCGTTCGCGGCTGTGTCGCTTGGTCGGAGCGAGGCTTCGTCGTCTGCGGACACGTCGCCGAAGGTGGTCGAGCAAAGCGCGCCGGCTTCTTACGGCGACGGTGGCTCGGGCATCTGGGTGAGCGGGCAGGGCACGATTTCAGTCGCGCCGGACCTTGCCATCTTAGATTTTGGCGTAGAAACCAGAGCGGTAAATGTCTCTGAAGCAAACAACCAGGCATCGGTGGCGATGGATGCGGTAATCGAGGCGCTGAAGGCGAGAGGCGTGAATGACGAGGATATCCAGACGAGCCGCTTCAGCATCTATCCGCGCTACGACTACATAGAGGAAGAGAAGGACGGAGTTCGCAGCAGCAAGGAGGTTCTGGTCGGCTACCGCGTAAGGAACAGCGGGATCGTGAAACTGCGCGACCTTGATGCCGTCGGAGAAGTCATCGACGAAGTGGTGACCGCAGGCGGCGACAATGTGCGGATTAGCGACATCAGATTCACGCTGGAGGACCCGAAGCCAAAGATGGTGGAATTGCGTGAGATGGCGGTCGCCGACGCCAAGGCGAAGGCTGAACACCTAGCCGAGCTGTCGGATGTTTCGGTCGGGAGACTGATTTACATCAGCGAAGGAGCTGCCGGTCCGTCCGTCAGAGGCTTCGCTCAGAGCGGTCTTGATTTCGGATATGCCGCCATGTCTGCCGCCCAAGCACCAAGCATCAGCGGAGGTGAAGTTACGCTTTCGCTCAGTGTTCAGGCAGGATTCGCCATCTACTAGAATCACACTCAGTCGCATACCGCAGCAGCGGGCGTCCCGAGGTACCGACGCCCGTTTCTGCATGAAAAGCGCAGTTAACGAGTTCAAAACGGCATCATGAACCTATATCTGCGTCTCCAATGTTGCTAGAATGTATCACCATGGT
>JAGGDZ010000233.1 GCA_024648655.1 Chloroflexota bacterium
AGTCTCGCTCGGTGGAATGACGCCAGCGATGAAGCTGGAGACGACGGCAAAGACGGCGAGGATGATGAGCACGTCGGAACACAGCCGCAGAAGCAGTAGGAGCTTGGCCGAGAGGAGCTGCCAGCGGCCTGTGCCCCTGGTGAGGACGTTGCGCAGGGTGCCCCAACCGTACTCGCTGCCCATTACGGAGGCTGCGAGAACCATGATGAGGAGGGGCCCAACGGACGCGAATCCCCCGATTGCTCCGGTGATGCTGTCGGGGAGGGTGAATCCCTTGCGGAACTCGTCGACAGCTTGGAAATTATCACATGCGCCTTCTCCGAAAAATTCCTCCACATCATTAAGGAAAATCTGCTTTTGTTCTTCGGTTAGCTGATCGAGCTCAGGAGGCATGCGGTCGTTGACTATGTCCGCGCAGGACATTCCCACCGAAACAGTCTCGCCATCTCTCTCAAAGGTGGTGCTAAACGAAGAGGTACCACCGCCAAAGACCTCCTGCACGGTGTCATTGTGGTAGGCGGCGTAGCTGGCCCAGATGCCAACCTGGGCGAGAAGCACGGCGATGGCGAGGAGTATCCATGGCATCCAGCGCCGTTGGAGCTTGAACCACTCCCATCTGGTGAGTCGGAGGACTTGGGCGATCAGCATGTTTGGGGTTCCTTAGGTTTTTCGGTTGTGAGATCTGGGACTGTAGTTTGTAGTGACGGTTCTCTGTGCCAACACCGACATGGATTCCCGCTTTCGCGGGAATTACGGTGGCGGTTGTTGCTATGGGAGTGATTTCGAGGGGTCATGCTACTTTCACTAGGCTGCCAAAGCGGGCGGGAGTGGATCGCCGTGTTCAATACACGATTCGGCTATCTTGCGCGCAAGCCCCTGGGCGATCTCAGTTGCCTCCGTGATGCTGCGTCCCTCCGCCACCAACCCGGGAACGTCCGGGCTGGTGGCCAGGAATCCACTTTCGTCCAGCGGCTCGATATGCAACCTGATAGATGTTTCATTCATGGGCATTCCTCCAAGGTACAAGAGTATGCAAAAGCGCCTATGGGTTCTCGTCACTCGCCGTCGTCGCCGGTGACTTCGAGGAAGTAGCTTTCGAGGGACTTCTGGCCGGTGGAGATTTCGGTGACGTAGACGTCCGAGCGTCCAAGGGTTGTGGACAGGTCGGCGGCGCGGTCGCTTGGAGCGGCTACGACGACCTCTCCATCCTCGATCTTGATGTCTTCGACCCAGTCCAGAGCAGAGAGTACCTCCACAGCCTTGTCGTTGTCGGTCGTCTTAAGTGTGATCTGATCTTGTGACCGGAGTAGGTCGGCAACGTTGCCCTGGGCGATGAGCTTGCCCCTGGAGAGGATCGCGACGCTGTCGCACACCTGCTCGACCTCGTGGAGGAGGTGGCTGGACAGGAGGACGGTCCTTCCGCCGGTGCCGAGGCTGCGGATGAGGTCGCGGACCTCGGCCATGCCCGCGGGGTCCATGCCGTTGGTCGGCTCGTCGAGGAAGAGAAGCTCGGGGTCGCCGAGGAGGGCGTAGGCCAACCCGAGACGCTGCTTCATGCCGAGAGAGTAAGTGCGGAATTTGTGGTCTCCCCTGCCCTCGAGACCGACCTTTTGCAGTAGGCCGTCCACATCGTCCGACGAACCGCGACCTGAAATGCCCTGAAACTAGCGGAGGTTATGCCGTCCGGTGAGGTAGGGATAGAAGGAAGGTGACTCAATGATCGCTCCGACACGGTGGAGGGCCGCTTCAAGGCCGTCTGAGGAGCCGAAGAGGTTGAAGCCTCCGGAAGTGGGGCGCACGAGACCGAGCAGCATACTCATGGTGGTGGTCTTGCCGGAGCCGTTGGGGCCGAGCAGTCCGAAGACGTGGCCGCGCGGGACGGACATCGAGAGGCCGTCGACGGCGACGATGCTCCCATAGTGCTTGGTCAGCGAAGTGGTCTCTATGACGTGGCTGGCTACGGCCATGTTGGTCTCCTACTGGGACAGGCGTGTTAAGTGCTTACTGTGATTAACGTAAGGGTATTCTATCACGAGATGTCAAGTGGGTGGCAAAGGGTCCTGTTCGAGTGGGTTCCGTCATTATGTTGACGGTGCTCATGCTTCGACAGGCTCAGCACGAACGTTACAAGAAGCGATATTGAATGTCCATGAACGATGATGAGGTTATAACGCAGAAGGAGACGCGAGGATACGCGGTGTTCTCACGGTATGGCGGACGTGGTAGGCTAGTCCCATTCGAAGCCCTATGTGCGAGGTGACGCATGAAGATCACCGATATTGAGTGCATACCGATTCATCCGGCGTTGGCGAAGCGGTACGACAATGCGGCCGGTCGAGCACGGATGGCCGGTATCGACTGTCGCATTGTGTTCAAGGTCAAGACCGACGTTGGCATTGTGGGGTATGGCGACTACGACTGGCCCGGGCCTCCCCCACCTGC
>JAGGDZ010000065.1 GCA_024648655.1 Chloroflexota bacterium
AGGCGCAAAAGCGCGATGTCTATACGTCGCCAATCGTCGCAGAGAATACTGTGGAGGTCGTGGGCAAGCGCCGGCGGCGGAAGGCGGAAGCCGACTTCTAATGATCAGCCTCATAATCAACCTAGTGAATGGATGGTAGAGTAGGCGATTCCTCCATCCATTCGGCGCTCCTTAAGACAAAACACGCTACGGACGGAGGCGTTCCAGCAACTCCGGTAGTTCCGAGAGTTCTTCGATGCGAGGCTGCGCCGTGTAACGCCTGTGGTTCCCGTCTCTGTCGAGCAGCACGGGGTTTATGCCGGCATTCGCTGCGCCCGCAACATCGGATGTGAGTTGATCGCCCACATGCACCGCATGCTCTGGGCGCGCCCCAGCGCGCTCCAGCGCTCGCTCGAAGATGACGGGGTGTGGCTTTTCTGCGCCCGCTTCGTGCGACGTAATCGAGAAGTCGAGGTACGGCAGTAGTCCCATGCTACCCGCGAGTTCGTCTCCGCTCTGGTTCATGTTGCTGATAAGCCCAACGGTCAAACCCATCTGCCTGCATGTTTCCAGCGCCGGTATCGTATCGTCGAACAGGGCTAGGCCGTAGTCAATCTTTCGGATTCGCCGCCATATCTGCCATGCCTCATCCTGCGACACTTCAACGCCCGCGCCGCGCAGCACGCGCCGCTCGTACTCGGCGAAGAACACCCTGTTTTCTTCACGGCTGAGGCTTCGAACCGGCTTTGTGGCGTTCTGCTGGGACATGAAGGCATCGGCGAGATGGTAGCCACGCAAGACGCCTTCCGACGTTACGGTTATACCGAAGTCCGCGAGCGCCTCTGACTGAATCTCAAAGCGCGACGGTCGGAAGCCTGCCAGCGTGTTATACAAGTCGAAAAAGACGGCGGTTATCATAATTGTCAGTTCATCAGTCTTTCAGTCGGTCAGTATCCTGTCTATCTATGTTACCTTATTGCTGACGAACTGACACACTGATCGACTGGTTGACTATTATGCTTGCTGGCAAACTGCCGATGGAGCTGCTCTCGCGGCTGCTATCCGACATAGACGTGCGGGACCCGCGAGTGGCGTTGGGGGCGCGCGCCGGAGAGGACGCCGCGCTCATCGACATGGGCGACCGCTACCTTGTCGCCAAGACCGATCCGATTACATTCGCAACGGACCTAATCGGCTGGTATCTGGTGCAGGTCAACTCGAACGATCTAGCGACGATGGGCGCGACACCGCGCTGGCTGATGGCGACGCTGCTTTTGCCGGAGGGCGCCACGGAGGAGCAGACGGAAGCGATATTCACGCAGCTGCTTGAGGCGTGCGGCTCGCTCGGTATCACGCTAATCGGCGGACATACGGAGATTACCTACGACCTCCCACGCCCCATTGCTGTGGGCGCGCTACTCGGCGAGGTGGCGAAAGACCGAGTGGTGCTTTCCTCCGGCGCGAGGGTTGGCGACAGCATCGTGCTCACACAGGGCATCGCAATCGAAGGCACATCGATACTCGCGAGAGAGGCGGAGGAAGCGCTCATAGTCGGGGGAGTGTCGCAGTCGGTAATTGAACGGGCGAAAGCGTTTCTGTTCACTCCGGGAATCAGTGTGGCGAAAGCGGCAGCCATCGCCTGCGACACCACTGACGTGCATGCGATGCACGACCCAACCGAAGGCGGTGTGGCAACGGCGCTTATGGAACTCGCTACCGCTGCCGGAGTTGGGCTGACGGTTGAAGTGGAGCGCATTCCCATTCTGTCGGAGTGCCAGGCGATCTGCGACGCCCTGTCGCTCGACCCGCTGTGACTGAT
>JAGGDZ010000445.1 GCA_024648655.1 Chloroflexota bacterium
GCCACCAGCCCTTCACGGTATTGCCAACGACAATCATGGGCCTGTCGTCACTGGAGTCCCAGTCCTCCATTGCCTTGAGGACGCTGAGCACCTGGTCGTAGTCGTTGCCATTTTCGATGGTGAAGACGTTCCAGCCATAGGCTGCCCACTGGTCTTCGATGCGATAGTCTTCGTACTGAGGCTGGATGACACCGCCGATAAGCTCGTCGTCGATGCCGGCATTGTTGTAAGACAGCAGGATGCGTAGTCGCTTGCCTACCTGCTGGGCGACTGCCTGAGTCTTCATCTCTTGGGAGTGGCCAGAGGTCATGGCGAACTCGCCCTCGATCGCCATTATCTTCAGGCTGTCGGGCGCGCCCATCATGTCCCAGAACGCCGCCTTGCCCGCTGCTGTGGCGATGCCGATGCCGGATGGCCCCCCATTGACGTCGTTCGTCAGGTCTGTCGTCTCGGAGTGCCCCGCGAGAGAGCGGATGCCGCGAATCTTCGCCTGAGCCATCTCGGGCGCATCGGTCAGGTCGAAGTCTTCAAGCAGCTTGGCAAGCGCGCCTGCGCCCCTGCGGAAGCCGAGGCAGTCGATACCAAGCATTCCCTGCTTATGATCGACCGCGTATCGCGGATCCCCGGTCTTGGCGTGCTTTCGCGCTAGAGCCTCTCCCATAATCATCCATAGGGCGTAAGTTACGGGCGCGTTGTGCCCGCCGGCGAGCATGAACCTGTCGGCATAAGGGTGCTTGGGGCGGCGGTAGTCGTAGCGAAGACCACCGTTTTCAGGGCCTGCCAAGTGAGTCATCACCGTGTACGGCGTGTACGCGAGGGGGCCGCCGAAGTGTCCTGTCTGCGAGTAGTTGCCCAGCAGCACGAGGGTCATTGCAGTAAGAAAGCCGACCTCTTCAAATCGGCTTTTGTCGTAATCGGGCAACTGAACGGGTGTGCCCGCCCTGCTACTGGTAAGGGCGACGCGGTCAACCGTCATAATAGAACCGTTTGAGTTTGCCATTCTATGGTGCTCCCTATTCCGAATTGGGTTTTCAGTTATCTCACACGAATGTTTTGGCGAGGTTTTGCAACTTTAACATTAAAGTCTTCAGACACAATCAGCCGCCGTGCAAGCCAACATAATCATAGCAAATTCGCGTGTTATGTTGCTACTACGGCAGCTGACGTGAATGGCGTCTGTAGGACGCTTTATCTCGTTTTGCTCGTTGAGAGCTGGTTCACTTGAACAACAATGCTGTCGTGCCTTCAAGAGCATCGCAGCGATCTATGCCGGCTCGAACATGGGCAAGGATACTTCGCCTTCGCCCTGGTCCTCCCAGCGAACCTTGACGCGCATGCCGCATTGAATGTCGTCCACAGGATTGTCCACGCCGACGATGTTTGTCATAATCCTGAAGCCCTCGTCCAAGTCAACATAGGCTACGGCATACGGCCCAAGGTCGGCGAATGCGGGATGCCTGCTTTGCATCACTACGCTAAAGGTGTACACCTCGCCTTCCCCTTTAGAGGTGTGCCAGGTCGTGTCGTCAGTGCCGCAAAGTACACAATACTTGCGCGGGTAGAATAAGACCTCTCCGCAGCCATTGCAAATCTGGTAGGTTAGCTCGTGTCGCTTCGTCGCCTCCCAGAACGGCTCTGTGTCCGGCTCGGGAAATCTGGGTTGTGGTCGCTGTCCTGCCATAGTACATTTTCTCCTGACTCAGATTGCAGATCAAAGGTTGTAGGACGCGCCTGCGTTAGTCAGCGGCAAGGATTGTTACACCGGTCGCGTGGCGTGAACCAAGAGAACCGCCGTTGCCCACTGCGACTGCTAGCTTGGGGTCGGCTACTTGCGCCGTGGATTCACCGCGCAGCTGGCGGGTTGCCTCGAATAGGAGGAATATGCCGCGCTCGCCAGGATGATTGGAGGACAAACCTCCGCCGTCAGTGTTCATAGCGGGTCCACGAGGGTCGTCGAAGCCAAGATGCCGCTGGCTCACGTAGTCCCCGCCCTCGCCTTTCTTGCAGAATCCAAGGTCTTCGATCATGCACATCACGGTGATGCTGAAGGAATCGTAAGCCATCAGCACATCAATCTCGTCCGGCGTGACGCCCGCATCCGCGAATGCTATGGGACCGGACTGCGCGCCCGCGCTTACGGTAATGTCCCCGCCGTTCTCGCGATACTTCGTCGCCTCACCTGTGCCGATAATCCACGCAGGCTTCTTGGCGCAATTCGCGGCGACTTCCGGCGAGGCAATGATGACCGCACCTCCGCCGTCCGAAATCATGCAGCACTCAAGCAGATGGAGCGGATGCGCTATCACCCGCGAGTCAACCACGTCTTGAACGGTGATTTCGTTCACGCCGACGAATTCAAGGTCGGTCATAGCCTTGACTGCCTCCGGGTTTCGCATGGCGTGGCGGCGTGTCACGACTGAGATTTCGGCGAACTGCTCGTCGGTCGTGCCGTACTGGTGCATGTGACGACGCTTGACCATGCCGTAGTTGGCGATAAGCGTCTGGCCCCAGGAGTCTTCCATATTTCCGGCGGGTGTTGCGGGTCCCTGACTCGTGCCACCCGCAGTGCCGATGTTGCGCCTGTCGGAGTGCGCGGTGGAGCCGTAGGTGAGAAGGGCAACTTCGCACTTGCCTGCCGCAATCATCTTCGCGGCGTGGTTCGCATGGAACTCGTAGGATGTACCTCCGACTGCGGTGTTATCGATAATCTTTGGCTTCAGCCCAAGGTATTCCGATATGCCAAGCCCGCCTATACCTTGATGTGTGCCGGTGTCATACACGGCGTCGATGTCTTTGCCGGACAGTCCTGCATCCTCGAGCGCCTTGATTGCAGAGGCAGCCTTGATTTGCAGCGCACTGGTGCCGGGGCCAACGACCCTGAGCGGGTATTCATGAATGCCGACAATCGCGGCTTCTCTTCGTTGGGGCATCTTGTCCCTCCATTGGTGAATCGATATCTTCGTCTTTTCTGATTTCTCGGAAACTTAACTACCGCCAGTCACTCATCTGCATAGTTGCAGGGTGATTTGATTCGCCTTGCCGAGAAACTTGATTGACAGTTGTTCGTCTGTTAGCGTGGATAACGCCATTGCAGCGGATTCACGAACGGCGAAAAGGTAGCATACAGAGGCGATTCAGTCAACGGAACCACGCTGTCAAATGACTCAATTTCTCGGAGGCGGGGATAACCATACGATGAAAATCGGACTGCTGACAGACACACATCTGCCCAACCTGATTAGAGATTTGGACGAACTCGGGCCCGAACCTGCCGAGTTCTTCTCGTCTGTTGATCTGATTCTGCACGGCGGCGACCTGATATACACGCGCGTGCTCGACTGGTTGGAGCAGTTCGCCCCTGTCATCTGCGCTAACGGCAACAACGACCCGTACCATGATCACCGGTCGGAGGAGGTGCAGGTGCTCAAGGTGGAGGGCTGGCGCATCGGCATGGTGCATGATCTCGGCAGCGAGCATCTGCCGATGTCGAAACTGCGACGGTTGTTCCCGTCGCACGTGGACATCATGGTTGGCGGACACACTCATCAAGAGGTGCTCTACAAGCGCGAAGGCGTGATCATAATGAATACTGGCAGCATTACATTTCCGCGCCATAAGGAGCTACGGCTGGGCGGCGTAGGACTGCTGGAGCTGGAACAGAGGAGCCTGCGCGCGGAGATTATCCCGATTGGAGAGACGCCCGGTCGCCCCAATCCGTGTGAGGCGCTGTCGCTGGATATGAAGCGCGACGGGTAATTGAAGGCTATTATTTACAGAATGATAGAGCGGCTACTTTCGTTAGAAGTAGCCGCTCCGCCTTTCGTTACAATCTCCACAATCTCCGGTTTTGTACTACTGCTGCCCGGCTGCCTCGTCCGCTGCGGCGAGTGCAGAGTCAAAGTCGGGAAGCTGAGCAATCTGCGGCACATACTCAGCGTGACGCACCACATTGTCCTTGTCCAGTACGAATACGGCGCGCGCCAACAGGCCGTTCTCCTTCACATGCACGCCGTAGCTGTCGCCGAACTCGCGTGATTTGAAGTCTGAGGCGGTTGTCACATTGTCAACGTCGTTCGCTCCGCACCAGCGCGCCTGTGCAAATGGCAGGTCCATACTTATCGTGAGGACAACGATGTCATCCGACATCGACTTCGCAAAGTCGCTGAACTGCTTCGTCTCGTCGCTGCAAACGCCCGTATCCAAAGACGGTACGGAAGCGATAATCTTCACCTTGCCGGCGAAGTCGTCAAGAGTTACTTGACTCAAACCCGCGCCTGACACCGTGAAGTTGGGTGCCTGCTGCCCTACGCTTATCTCAGGGCCTAGCAGTGTCAGTTGGTTTTCGCCCGCGGCGAATACTCCGGTTCGCTCTTCCATCTGGTCATCTCCTGTTCGCTATGGTGTAGTGATTGCGATGCTGTTTCGCGGCACGATTGAGCCGCCGTTAAAGTCTAATTCATAGGATGTACGCCTGACAACAGGCAGCTGTTAGCCCAACCTAATACCGCTTCTTGCCAGTCTTCTCCTCGAACAGTTTCCAAGTATTGTCGTTGAATGGATAGTATTTCCCCGGAGAGCACTGCTCTATTTCGAGCTGCGCCTTGACGACATCCTCGACCTCCTCGCGCCGGTGGGCAATCTCGATTACCTCGTCAATGATGCTTTGAGGCACAACCACAACACCGTCATCGTCGCCGACAAGCGCGTCTCCCGGGCGCACCAGCACGCCGCCGCATTGAATCGCATCGTTGACCTGCCAGGGCCAAAACTCCGCTGGTCCCTGCTTTGCGGTAAGGCTCGCCGAATATACTGGAAAGCCGTACTCCTTCAGAGAAACACTATCCCGAACGCCGCCGTCCGTAACGAGTCCTCCCGCTCCCAGCTGCTTCATTCGCAGGAACTTGATGTCGCCGCCGACTGAGCTGTACTTCCAGCCCATCGCGTCAATGACGAGCACTTCGCCGGGGCCGCACATCTCGATTGCCACATACTCGGCAGAGTACTCGCCCTTGGGCTTGTCATCTGCGAGGTCAGGGCGATGCGGCACGAATCGCAGCGTTACCGCCCTGCCTGCCAGGTGCTGTCCTTCTTGCAACGGTACGGCGCCCTCAATGTAGCTCATAGGCCAGCCTTTCACCCACTGTGCGTCAATGAGCGTTTGCGTTGGGATGGAGCGCAGGACTTCAAGTGTTTCGTCTGTAATGTGCGGCATGTGACACCTCTTGCGTAGCTTTCATTCCAGTGAGTATTTTATAGGCTCGCCCAAGATGGCACAACGGGACTGAATTAATGTAACCGTCCCAAAACTCCACACCGTACTTGGGACGGT
>JAGGDZ010000171.1 GCA_024648655.1 Chloroflexota bacterium
GAGCAGGTCGCAAGTACGAAGTCGTCGAATCCGAGATACAAGTCTTGTTCTTCCGTCTCTGCACTTGTTACGCAGCGCAGAAATGGCGGAATAATCTGGCTGACCGACTTCTTTCGAGAGAGCGCTCCGATGGCTGATGAGTTGAAACCCGGGCCTGCGATGACGAGCGAAGGGGTGACCTCTTCTATACGCGCTTCAAGGCTGCTCCCATCCAGTTCGACCAGTTCTACAACGCCGGACAGGCTCAGGGCAGTTAGTGGCGCATCCAGGTCTTCACAGTCCTCGGTCGCAAGCAGTACGGTCTGCGGCGAGTCGCTGATGAATTGTTCATGTGCTTCAAGTACCATGTGCAGTGCCGCCGTGCCGAGAGCTTTTCGCCCTATGCCGCGCGCGATTAGGCAGGCTCGAGGCGAACAGAATCTGAACATCGCCGCTAGGCGCGGCTTTTCTCCCATTGTTCAATACTGGTCTCAAATTGATGATGCAATGTGTTTGTTTCTTGACGGTTACACCTGTGTAACCTTTGTGTAACAGGGGAGCGAGGATGCGGGCACAGTTGGAAGAATTGACTACCGTCGCAGCTTTACAGCCAGGGGGACGTGAGGTTCCAATGCCAAAGGAGAAGGGATGCTTGGGATTGAATGTCCATCATATTGTGGCAAATGATGGCGGCGAGGCGGTTAGTGGACCAGTTGCCGTTTGGCAGCTTGAAAAGATTTCCGGAGGCTTTGACGTCATCAGCCGGAGGATTTTTAAGCCGGTGCGCTATCCCTGGTTCGTTGAGCATGTCGAGGTGCTGCTGCCACCAGACATGGGGCGCGCCACCGAGGGCTTCGCGTGATAAGACTTCGTTGACGGACTTGGCGCGGCGCATGGCTCGGCGTATGGCGCCGATGTCGCGCTCGCGGTCGAAGTTGGCGATGCCCCAATGGTAATAGAAGACGGGAGGGCGGATAAGCTCGCGCAGGCGAGGCCACTTGATTGCCTGCTGGTCTGCGACGGCTTTCCAATCGTCCATCGTGTCGCGGTCGATACACACTTCCGCGTTGATGGCTTGAGAAAGCCATCCGGCTACGAACTTGCGATTGTAGGCGTAGATTGGACGGGGCAGGGTGTTCCAGACGCGGTTGAGTTCTTCTGCCAGCTCTGAGCAGTCGGCTTGGGTTTCTGCCTGCACGATGCGTATCTCGCTGCCACTTAGCGTGCCAAATGTGAACATACCGTTTGGCTTTGGTTGCAGGCTGACGGTCTCGACGTCGATGATTGTGCCTTCGATGGCGATGCCTTGCAGGTTGAAGTGGAGGGTTTGCATCAGTTGGTTTTCTGTGTCAGGCATTCGAGCGCCGCTTTTGCCGCTTCCTGTTCGGCGATGGACTTGCTGCGTCC
>JAGGDZ010000068.1 GCA_024648655.1 Chloroflexota bacterium
CACATGCAGCATCTCGCTCGGCACGCAATTCAACTGGTCTGGGAAGAAACTTCCCTGTCATAGGATTACGCACCCGAAACTCCCCGTCGTCCCAGCACAAGTCCAACCCGAGAACTTCACTGTGTCCCCAAATCAGACCGTCCGCGTCTTCATGTATCGGGAGTGGTTCGTACCGCCCTCCGACCAGCACATCCCCGGCGAGCGCGGTGTCGTGGAACTCGCCGCCAGTATGATCGAAGCGCCAATACTCCGCTACGCCGTATCCTGCATATCCCTCGCGCTTCACCGTGTAGTCCCTCCTGCCCGTGGCTCGTGAAGCCACCTCAAGCACAAAATCCGGCGGCTTTCCCACTTCGCTTATTACATAGCCGTTACGCGCTACTATGCCTTCGGGATTGACTCCGAAAGTCACTATCAAATCCGGACCGAGACGCTCTGCGTCGTTAGTTGCTTCATACCTCAGGAAGCCCTCTCCGGCAATCAAAACATCGTCGCGATGCCCGAAATGCGGAATCAAGGCTGATGTAAAAGAATAGACCCCTAAGAACTGCTGCATATCAGGCTCGCGCGGCGGGTCCGGCAGCGGCTCTAAGTGCGAATAGTCGGCGTATGCCGGCTTGAGCGTGCTTTTTGAAGTCATAGTCGCATTCTCCGAATGGCAATTTCATCCTATCCATCCTGCCAACCCACGTCCATCCTGCCAACCCACGTTACCCAAACAGGCCGCCCCGCTCGAACACATCCGCAAGCGTCGCAACGCCCTCGCGGATTTCCTCCGCAGTATTATGGCTGAACGTCAGGCGCAGGTGGTTGTTGCGGTCGCGCGGCGCGCGGTAGATGCCGCCGGGGTTGTACTTGACGCCCGCTTCCACCGCCGCTTCCAGCGCCGCCCAGGTGTCCGCGCCTTCCGGCATCTTCACCCAGCCCATCATGCCCCCGTGAGGCGGCACGATCTCGCACTCTATCGGGAAGTTCTCACGCACCGCGCTCACCAGCGCATCCCGCCGCGCCAGAAGCTCCCTTCGCACCGTCTCCACATGTTCTGCCTTGCGCGTTCGCAGGTACTCGTACACCAGCATCGTCGCCAGTTGGCTCGGCATCCCGCCCGTAAGAACATCCTGCACCTGCTGCGGCGCGACCGCGAATCCTACACGCAGCCCGCACCCCAGCAGCTTCGTATAAGACGACACATAGATGACCAGACCGTTGTCGTCCATGCCGAGCATTGCGGGCGGCAGGGGAGCGCCGTCAATGCGGAAGTCCGCGTAAGACTCATTCTCCACGATGGGAATGTTATACTCCGCGGCAATCTCCAGCAGGCGCTCGCGCCGTTCAAGGCTCAGTGTAGAGCCTGATGGGTTCTGATACACCGATATTGTATAGATGAACTTAGGCTTCCTTCCGCCTGCCGACAGCCTTTTTATCTCGGCTTCGAGCGCGTCCGGGTCCATTCCATCCGAATCCGACTCCACATGAACGACCTCGGCGCGCTTGCTCAGCAGCATATTCAGCGTGCCCGAGTATGTGAACTCTTCTGCCAGTACGATGTCACCCGCGTCTATGAAGGCGTCCACCAGCTTACGAATAGCCCCGCCCGCGCCGTCGCTCAGGAAGATGTCCTCTATGTCCACATCCGCGCCGCGCTTGTCCTTCAGCTCTGCTGCAATCAAGCCGCGCAGCCCCTCATGCCCCTTCATCCCAGGGTAGCCGGCCAGACTAGTCGCCTCGCGCGCAAGCGCATTGCTCATCGCCTCCGCGTACAGCTCAGCGTCGATCGCCTGTGGAACGGCGTTCGTAACGGAGAAAATGTGCGCCGTGTCCGCCCTCAGCCCTGCCGGCATCTCCACCGTCGCCGGAAGATTCTTAGAAAAAAACTCGGAATAGTCCATGAAAATCTCCATTCAGGTCGAATTGTGGCATTTCACTCTCTACACATGCCGACTATCAAATAGTCTTTCCTGCGGAAGCAGGAATACGGTGCTCTAATAGCAGGCTTACCCTGCGTTATTATGATTATGAGCGCTTGCAGAGAACGCCCGTTTGCGTCGGGTCCTGCCCTTTGACAGGGCACAAGTCTATACTATCATGTCAAAGTGAAATCGCGGGCGCTCTAAGCAGGGCAAGGAGACACCCAATGGCAACATATATACTACGCATATCTACGACATCCAGAGGGCGCAGGATGATACTGCAAGACCCGAATGTCATCCTCAACACCGAAGACGAAATGAACTTCGCCGACGCTAGGATAATCGGCCTCTACGCCGTGCTGGGTGACATAGACTTCGTAGCCATAGTGGACGCTGACGACAACGCCGCCGCCGCCAGATTCGCGCTTGAACTTGGCGTCAAAGCAGGCTTGCAAACCACCACGCTGCCCGCCATACCGATCGGCCGACTCGAAGATAGGTCCGGCGACCGACCCGGAGAGCAAAGCGCCTACACTGTCATCGGCTCCGGACCGGGCGCCGGCGCCGGTGCGTCATAATTGCACCTACGCCTGCGCGCCATAACTGCACTCTACGCCTGCGCTAAAATCGGGATGAGCAAGGAGGCTCCCTGACCGACCGAGCCGCCGCCATAGTCTAGCCTGAAACGGAAGCCGAACTGCGCGGTGAATAGCGCAAGCCAAATTCGCCTGAAAACACTGCCCTTCTTTCTTGGTGGAGAGAAGGCTTGGTGGAGAGAAGGGCAGCTAAAGCCATATCAACCCGCTGCAATTACAATGGTAAGTGCACCTTCTCGCCCGTCTGCGCGCTGATGGTGACCGCTTCCGTAAACTCCATGTACCGCACGCCGTCCGCGAAGTTCGTATGCGTGATCTCCTCCTCACCACGAATCGCGTTGATGAACTCCTCCTCCACCCGCCAGTATCCCTGATTCTCCTCCGGAATCTCAATCTCCGACATCTCGCCGTCATTCCGCGTGCCACCGTACAGCGCCATCCCGGGCGACTCCGCGAACAGCGTCCCGTCCGTGCCGAATATCCACGCCCCGTTCTGCGGCGAATGACCCGTAACCGCGCTCATACGTATGTGCAGCAGCGGGCCCGAGTACATCTCAGCCAGAACCTCGATATGGTCCGGTATCGTGATGACCTGCGCGTTCCCGTCACCGTCCTTTCGGCTCTTCACATGCGCGCGTGTCAGCGCCTGCACCGTCTCCGCCGGCCCGACCCAGCGCATCATCGCCTCGTACCAAATCCCCATCTGCATGATGTTGTAACCGCTCATGTCACGGTCGTGCCGCCAGTGGAACGGCGCGCTCGGCTCGACGAACCCCGCAGGATGCATCGTCTTGTCGTTGACCACCAGGTTCACCGACAGCACATCGCCCACGTAGCCATCCGCAATCAACTGCTTGATAGTATTATCCACCCGCAGCGTCATTGGTGAGGGCACAATCTGCGTAACAAGGTGCGGAGACAGCCTCGACGCGTCCAGCATCTCCCGCGCCTGCGCCGCATCCATGCACATGCGCGCCTCCGTCATCACATGCTTCTCGTTCTCCAGCGCCGCAATCACCATATCCCGGTGCATATATGGCCAAGTCCCGATGCAGATAGCGTCCGTATCCTCCGCCTCGATAAGGTCAACCCAGCTGTCATACACTTCAGGCAGCCCGTACTGGTCCGCAATTCTCTGCCCGGACGCGCGGCTGCGGTTCGCCACGCTCACAATCTCCACACCCTCGACTTCCTGAAAGCCTGGTATATGGCGCAGCGTCGTATTTCCGCCCGCGCCCACAAGTCCAATCCGTATCGTGTCGTCTGCCATGTGATTGCCGCTCCTCTGTTCTGTATAGTGCTTTGCGCGATGCGACCGATTATAGGCGCAGATGGGATGTTAGTCTAGTCGCGCCCTGTGTACAAGAGCGGATTTGATATTGGCATTGACCTTGGACAGGCAGGGACATGGACAGGCGGAACCAATTGCCTATCAATGTCAGTGTTCATTTAGGTTGCATTGTCTTGGCGGCGCTGTTAAAGTACCCCTGCTTGAAACGGATGAATATGTATAGGAAGATGGCAAATTGCCAAAGTAAATTTCCAAAGTATTTAGCCTAGTCCTTTTGATAGCTGGGCTGATGTTTGCTGTAACGCCGTCGGGTGTTTTTGCAGACCCGCCCGCCCCAACCAGCGCTGAATACACGAGTCCAAAGGACACATCAGGCGGTGTATTCAATGATATAAGCAACTGGATTTCAAGCATACGGATTCCACGAGTTTACACGCCGCCATCGCCGTCGCTTGGTTCCTGCAGACAGAATACTGATAGAGCTCACCATTCCAGCACCCATCCGGGTCGTGTGAACGTTCACGTCACAGCTAGGTGCCCTACGAATGTTGCGGAAATGTATCACACTGCCGCCATTATGCGTAGCAACAATAGCGGCTTTGGTTATGAAGCCCTCCCTACTTTAACGCCTGGCAGGGACGTCTTTCATGGATTTGGCGTGAGAAGGGGAACCGCTGTTGCAAACACGCATTGCAGTGTCCATTGGTTTAGAGGGACAGGGGAAGGTTATGTCATTTACTATGGCTTTGAGGGCACTCTGGCCACTGCGGAGACTACCGGACTGCCTGCCTATGACCCTTGTGGTCTCGATTAGGCCGCTTTATGTTGTGTTCAACTGTCGTGCGTCGCTTTCATAAACTTTGTCTTTTCTTAATTCTGTTGGGGGGTGTGTTGAGTTTGAGTTGCAATATGTTTGATCCACTAAATGAGGATGGAGTAGGCTCGCCATCCGAACAGCCTTCTCCTGCGAGCAATGAGGACGACAAACCTGAATGGGATTGGGTGAAAGGCATGCCCGAGACACTCACCGACCAACCTCCCGTTGCCCAAATAGTAGGTGAAGGCAGCAGAGGTGAAACGGTCGCGGAAGGTATGCCGTATTTTGTCACCTGGGACCCGAACTATGACCCTTTTGAGACAGATCTCCCACCTCTCCCGCCTTGGCCTGACGTCGTTCCATCAGGAAAGAACAGAAGGCTCCGTTTTTTGACCCAAGCCCGCACTAATCTGATAATGGTTGCTTCCGGCTCACAAATTGATACTGTCACAAATGCACTTCAAGGTGAGGAGCCCGAACAGTATTGGGAGTGCTCTCGGTCTGAGCTAGATTGCGAGCGTGTTGATCCGGAGGGATTTATCGAGTATTACCGTATCCCGCCTGATGTGCTGCGGAACCCATACATTTCAGTTTTTGCAATGTGGAGTGTGCCTCCGGAGATTGTGGATGGTAAATTTGTAGAAGGCACAGGTTGGTTCGCCTCGGCGAATTGGTTCTTCCACCTCGCTGATGAGTGAATGTCTGTCCTTGCCGAGAGTGCGTTAGGATTATTAACCGCTACAACACGCTTTGCCCCTAGATTGTGGGGTAGTGCAGTCGTCCCTGCCTCTCCGTCTGCGCCATATATACATCGCCCCCGCCCGTCGTTACATATAGCGTAGTCAGGTCGGCGCCCCCGAACGAGCAGTTTGTGGGCCTGTCCGTAGGCGTGCGGTGCGTCTCCAGCACTTCGCCATCCGGCGCGAACACATACACCATCGGCCCCGGTCCGCTCTCGTCGAATCCGGCCGTCGCCACGATGTTGCCCTCCGTGTCCAGCACCATCCCGTCGATGCCTCGATGCGCCCCGAAGTCGTGCAGCACCGCGTATTCGCCCAGGCTGCCGTCCGCGTTCACAGGATACCCGCGCAGTTCCCGCTTCTCGTCCGCGTCCCGCCCCGACTGCGCCACATAAAGCACGCTGTAGTCCAGCGAGAACAGCAGCCCGTTCGGACGCGTCGTGTCGAAGGTAACCCGCGTGATAGACCAGCTTCCGTCATCCTGTTCGTCCAGCCGATACACGGAGTCGTGGTCCAAGTCCTTGTTCGAGCGGTCGTTGCTCCACTCGCCGCCCGCGCCTTCATAGAACGGGTCCGTGAACCACACGCTGCCATTCTGGTCGATAGCAAGGTCGTTCGGCACATTCAGCCGCTTACCCTCGAACCCGTCCGCCAGCACAGTCGTCGAGCCGTCCGCCTCGTAGCGCACCACTCGCCGCCCGCCGCCCTCGCAGGCATACAAGCGGCCCTCCGAGTCGAACATCAGCCCATTCGCATTGTTCGTATCCGACCGATAGATGCTCGATCCTCTGTCCTGCGGGTCATATCGGATGATCCTGTTCCCCGGGATATGCGTGAACAGGAGCGCGCTCCCGTCCCACGCGGGACCCTCAGCAGTACCGCCATAAGGCCCGTTGACCAAAATAAATTGCCAGCTCATAATTTATCCTTTCCATCCTGTCTATCTTGTTAGCCCCGGTCTGACAGACCGAAATACTGATCGACTTTATATCACTTCCTCCGACTCCCCCACATCCTCAGCAGCCCCGCCGCCAAGCTCCGCGCCCACAGCCTTGATAGTCCCGAACTCCTCTCGATATGCGTTGTGCATGCTCCGCGCATCGCTGCTGTACAGCACGAACCGCGCCCCCTCCGCCAGCCACTTCGTCGTCAGCTCCACCGTCTGATGGTGAATCAGAGTCGGCACGTCAGCAGCTTGGCACTTCGCGATAATCTCTCGCAGCGCAGCCTCATAGTCCGGATGGTCGTACTCGTCCGGAATACCCAGCGTAATGCTCAAGTCGTTCGGCCCCACGAATATCGCGTCTATGTCCCGAACCTTCAGGATATTCTCCAGGTTCTCGATAGCCGGCACGCTTTCGATGCCGATGATGCACACATTGTTAGCGTTGCGCGCCGCCAGATAGTCCTTCGTAGCCTGGCTGGGAAACTCTCCACTATCCACCGCCTTCCGCACCAGCTCTCCCTTCAACGGACGCCACTTAGCGGCGCCCACCACCTCCTTCACCTCGTCCACCGTCTCGCAGTACGGCGCAAGAATCCCCTGCGCCCCAGCGTCCAGCGCCATCGTCACATAGTGCGAGTCCGGTATCGGAATCCGCACGATAGGCACCACCCCGCTGAAAGTGAACGCCGCGATAAAGTCCGCAACATCCATCCTTCCGCGCGGCGAGTGCTCCGTATCGATAATCACATAATCAATTCCGAAATTCGCAAACGCCGAAGTCCAGCGCGGGTTGCGTCCCATGCTGATCATCGTGCCATACACAATCCCCCCGCCATGCACCCGTTCCTTCAATTCTGCCCCGTTCATAAAGCCCTCCAAGTCCAAAAACGCTAATTCCGTGTCATCTGTGCCTTCAGTGGCACTCCACCCTGCATTTACCCCGATGAATTGTATCCTGCGCCGTCCGTCTGTCAAGTACGCCCCGGTTAGCAGGCATCTCAACATCACTCTTCCTTATCCGCGCTTCAACCAATCTTCACTAGCATTAATGTTCGCCTGTGCGATAGCATAGGTCATGAACAGGAATACAGCCTTCCTGAAGAAGGCGATATTCCGTCTGAAATCTGACTCCTAACGGCACACCCAACAGCCGAATACTGTACACTGACACCTGACGGACCGAAAAACTAACCGACCATCAGGACACGCCTTGCGCCGCATAAACTACGCCTGGATCATCCTGGCGACCGGCTTCACCGTGCTCTTCTTCAGCAGCGGCTCTCGGTTCGCCTTTGGCTTGCTTCTCAAGCCGATGAGCGAGGACCTTGAGCTAAGCCGCTCCGCGCTATCCCTAGCCGCGACCTGCTTCATGATTGTCGGCGCCGTCACAATGCCCTTCGTCGGTAGGCTAGTTGACAGCTTCAGCGTCCGAAAGGTCGTCTCCGTCGCGGTGATCATCGCCTCCGTCGGCATCGGCCTCATGGGACTGGCCGAGACTCAGTGGCAGGTCATCCTGCTGTACGGCATCATCTTCGCCATCGGCAACGGCGGCTCCTCCGTCGGTCCCATCGGCGTCATGATTAGCCGCTGGTTCGAGCGCGGCAGGGGCACAGCCACCAGCGCGGCAATGTCCGGCAACGCGCTTGGCCAGCTTGTCATCATCACCGCCCTCGCCTCCGCTCTGGTGCATATAGGCTGGCGCAACGCATACATTACGCTGGGTATCGTCAACCTCATCATTGTCGTCCCGCTGGTCATCGCCTTCGCGCGCCCTAATCCCGAGCCTCGCCACTCCGATGGCACAGACACGCCCCAGCGACCCGAAACCGCCACCCTCCCCGCAAAGACCATCTTCACATCCCGCCAACTCTGGCTGCTGCTCGTCGTTTACGCCATCTGCGGCTTCCATGACTTCTTCGTCGCAACCCACATCGTCGCCTTCGCCCAGGACAAGGGACTGACCGCAGCATTCTCCGGCACCCTCTACGCCTTCATGGGCTTGCTGGGACTGTTCGGCGTCATGTCCGCAGGCATCCTCGCCGACCGCTTCGGCTCCACGCACCCCACCGTGCTCTGCTTCCTCGCCCGCATCGCCTGCTTCGCCCTGATAATCCTGTCTCAGAGCGCCCTCGCGATAGTGGTCTTCGCGCTGCTCTACGGCTTCACCTTCCTGATAACCGCGCCCCTCACCGTAACATTCGCGGGTAGCATGTTCGGCGCGCCCCGCCTCGGCATGATGAGCGGCATCATCAACATGACCCACCACATCGCCGGGGGACTCGGCGCACTCATCGGAGGCATAGTCTTCGACACGCGCGGCAGTTACGACGCCGCCTTCATCCTCATGCTCGCCCTTTCCGTCATAGCCACCGCCCTCACATTCACCATCCGCGAGCGCCTAATATCTCAACCCTATCCTCTCCATCCTGCCCATCCATGTAGCTAGTCCCCGGCAGTCGCCTGCCCCGGCATCTTCGTGGGGGATTTGGCATTTCCGATGACGAAACCGAGTGCGCCAAGCAGCGCGCCTATGCCTGTCAGCCCGAAGGTGTTCGCCGTTCCGATGACTTGATGCACAGGTATAAACACGAGCGCCCCGAACGAACCGCCCACATCCCAAGCCTGCTGCAATGTCGCCATAGCGGCGCCGCGCTCTCGCATCGACGCCCGATCCACGGTGAACGACTGGATGCCCGGCTGCAACATCCCGAAGCCCAGCCCTGCGAAAAATCCGCCGCTCAGGAACATCGCCTGAAAGAATGAGCCGTTCAGTACGAACATCGCCGTCGCAACGGAAAGCAGCCCCGGAATGATGACTGTGGGGCGCCCATACTTGTCTGCGATAGGTCCCGCCGCCGCCATAGCGAACATCGACACAATGGAAAACACGGTGTAGTACAGCCCCGGATTGCCGAGGTTTTTCTCGTGCGCCAGCAGCGGCAGATAAGTATTCGTAGGCGCTGTGGTGAACGTGTATGTCAGGAATACCAGTGTGGGGAATATCGCCGAGCGCGCGACGAGTGGCGGTTTTCTGTCCGGCGTCCTCGCATCCCTGGCGGGCGATGGCGCTGGCCTCTGGAACGAGATACGGCTTGCCGATATTCGCCAGCAGGCAGCCGTTCCGATAGACGCCGCCAGCGCCGAAAACAGGAATGCGTTGTGAGATCCAGCGTTCTCATACAGGAACGACGCCATGAATGGCGAGTACAGGAAAGAGATGTTGATGGCGTTGCCCATGTACGCCATCGCCTCAGCGCGGCGAGTGGGCGGAGCTAGGTTCGCCACTATGGTCGATGTCGCCACCGGCCCCAGCGCGAGCCCCACGCCTTGCAGCATCCGCATCGGTATCAGCCACCACGCGCTGAGCGCGAAGATGTACGACAGGCTGCCAAGGGCGACGATGATAGTGCCTATCACCGCAACGCGCTTCGGTCCTAGCGTATATATCCACTGCCCGCCGAATGGCCGTATCACCAATCCTACGAAGCCGAACGCCGCTACGATGAGCGGAAGATGATACGCAAGGTCGCCGCCCAAGTCTATGGCGAACGGTGGGATGATGGTCAGCGTAGCCGTATAGCCCGCGAACATGAAGTGCCCCGTCAGCAGGGTTAGGACGAAGTCGGTTGTCCAAAGCTCGTCCCGTCGAAACCTGACGCGGAGCGAGTCTATCTGCCTGATTAACTCGTTCACGGTAATACGATAATCCCGTTCGTGGTGAATCTGTCGAACCGCAGTCCGCTATATTATGCAGCTTGCTAAGCAGACTTTAACACATACTCATTCCATCTACGCCATCATCTGTACCCATTTCGCCGAGCGAGATTGCAGTGAGACTGCAATCGCTTTATACTCACGG
>JAGGDZ010000125.1 GCA_024648655.1 Chloroflexota bacterium
GCGATTATTCTGATAAACGGCACAGCGTCTTTATAGTGTGCAAAATAGATTTTCTCGATGGAATGCGCACCGTTCGCCCAGATATAGAAGAACCTCTGCGGCAGGAGAAGCAACCATTCGCCAGGATGTTCCACTATCCATTTCAACCCCAGTCTATATGCTTTCCTATCGGCATCCGCCTTGGAAAGACCCTCGAACTCTGGAAGTTCATCAAGCAAAGGAATCATTCTGTCCTGAGCGATTGCGCCCGGCATATGGTTCTTATAGAAATTGTATCCTCCGTTGCTGGCGGTCAACACAAAACCGTCCAGCACAAAGAAGTTCCGAATTGTCCACGGTGATACAGTCGCCAACGCTACCAGCATTGTAGCTGTGGCGAGAATAATTGCCCTTTGCGCCCCCTCCCGTCTCTGTAATAGCAACAGAATTAAGACTGCACAAGGAAAGAACAGTAGGATAGGACGCACATATACGCTGACGCCTATTGTGAATCCGAGCAAGACAGCGCTTTTCCATGTCGGCGAGCGCGTCAATTTTAGTGTGGCTATAAGTGTAGTCAATACCAGTACGGTATGAAGCATTTCGGTCAACAGGTTAGGCGTATAGGCTACGATATGAGCGGGGAGAAACGCGACCACTCCCGCGGCGGCGAGGGAAGCGCGTGACGACAGGACGCCTCGCGCGAGTATGTATGTTAGAAGAGTAGCTATCGCTCCAAGCAATGCGTTAGCGAGTCCGGCAGCTATATGAGAATGCCCAACAACTAGGTAAATCGTCGCCAGAAAGACCGGGTAGCCGACGGGCCAAAATGCGTCTGGGACTCCATTAGCATCCACATAACCTTTACCGCTTAAGATGCTTAAAGCGAGCCTGTCATATTCGGCTCCGTCCCTTATGGGTTCAATCTGGATTGCCAATACACAGATGACTCGAATCGCCAGCGCGGTCCCCACAATCAGGGCGAGCCACTTGATGTGCTCATCTTCAATTCGCAGCGACGAAAACAGTATCCTCGGCGCGGCCCGAACGATGTTCCGCTTTTCTGGGATATCTGGAAACATACCTCTATATCTGCCTTATCCCGTGGGTGGGGAAGATGAGGCGGTGGACGGTCTGGACGCTGGATTCGGCGAAGGTGCGGGAGTCCTTGATGATCTGGTCGTCGAGGGCGAGGTTGTCGGGGTCGCGCAGTGAGTCCACTCCGTGTTCGGCGCTGTAGTCGTTCGGAATGTCGTTTCCGAAGCTCTGCCCGGACAGGACGCCGTAGGCCATCGTCCAGGCG
>JAGGDZ010000481.1 GCA_024648655.1 Chloroflexota bacterium
CAATTACAAGGCACTAGCTGAAACGGACAGCGCCAATTACAAGGCACTAGCTGAAACGGACAGCGCCAATTACAAGGCACTGAACGCGAAGATTGACAGACTGATATTCGTCTTGCTAGGCGCAGGGGCAGCAGGAGCAGGAGCAGTAATCATTCAGTGGTTCATCTAAACTGACCTGACCAAAATAACATTCAAATCAACCCCGCATGGCACTCAGCCATGCGGGGTTTTTCGTTTGTCCAAAACCATCAACCTTGCATTCACGAAGGAAGCCATACAGGAGGAGAATCCATGGAAACACAGACCGTCACTACCCCCAAGACCGAGAGCAACACCCTCGCCGACCTCATCAGGTCCATCCTGCCGTTCACCGGGAGCGGCAAGCGCATCGAACAGCCGCGCGCGGCGGACTGGGACTCGATCCCCGCCAAGTTCACCGAGACTTTCGACAACCAGCAGTTTGCCGTGCTTGACGACGCACTCCGCAAGTACAACCCCGCTGAGGGCTGGAACAAACTGGAATGCATCAGAGACGAGGCCCTCTGGGCGTCCCTAAGCTTCATCTGGAAGTACCAGGACAGCAACCAAGGCGCAGAGAACATTGATGTGTTCCCCGAGCACATCGTCGAGGAGATGATCGAATCCCTCCTCACTGCTTACCGCTTACCGAGATAAATACAAACCTGCACCAGACGAAGGCGGCACGCCTTTCTGCAATCCAAGTCAGACCAGTCCGCACGTCGCGAGCATATATTTCAACCCGCCGACAGGCGGAGAAGGGAAACACTATGACCACCCAGTTCATCAACCCCACTACCAGCACCACCATCAAGGTGGAGATCGCGCAGCCCGACTGGTTCAGGAAGTTCCTTGAGGACAACTCCCACATGAGCGACAGGGTCGAGGAATACTCCATCCCGAAGCCCGAGGTCCTGACCGCAATCCCCATGGCAGAAAAGCGCGAACTGTCGTGCATCGAGCGGCTCAGCTTCGACGGAGAGTTCGACCCTGTCACTCCCGAGCGCGCCACGAGGCGGGAACACCTGCGCAAGCGCGAAATGGCCGAGTGGCGTGTCCGCGGACACAGGCGCGAATCCATCGACACGAATAAGCGCAACGCCAAGCGCCAGCGCGCCGACATTATCCGCAGCAGGGGCCGCAGGCACTTCGCTGCTATCGCCGCCTAGAGACCGCCAAGCCATCGGCAATCAAACCCACAGAGCATCAGGCTCGCCAATACCGGCGAGCCTGCAACCCTGCATAAGCGGGAGAAAGGCATGACATGAACGTCATAGACAACCTTCGCAAAGAGTTCGGACACGCCATGAACTGCGGATGCAACGTCTGCCACCAGGTGGGACAGGAATTCCCCGACACCCAGAACCTCATCAGAGCCGCCGACGAGGGGCTGGACGACCTCAGCATCAACGAGGTCAACGGTAAGGACATCATCATCCCCGCGCTCAAGCTGTTCCTGAAGCGCAACTACAAGCAGCAGCGCGTATTCGAGCGCCACGTTTACGGAGCGCCACTCCGATAGAGCATCAGCACACCAGAAGAGGAGCGCACGGTTCCGCGCTCCTCTTTGGCA
Organism: Chloroflexota bacterium; assembly: GCA_024648655.1. GTDB lineage: Bacteria > Chloroflexota > Dehalococcoidia > Lucifugimonadales > JADFKI01 > Bin90. The sequence continues at coordinate 1,592 of JAGGDZ010000481.1, forward strand.
TCGACCGGAAGGATAACCATGCCTTTCCAGATAGACGACTTCACAACGGTGCAGACACCGCACCGGATGCACCACGTCAACCTCTACCTTCGCGATCGCTTCTGCTTCGGACCGGAGGAAGGAGGGAACTGGGGTGACGTCGGCACATTCATACGGTGCCTAGGCAAGAACCTCGACCGCGAGGCAGCCGAAGTCATCCGAGATACTCACAAACCGCACATCGCAAAGATGAACGAGGGCAAGCCGCCCATCAGCTCCGTGCGAAGCGAAGGCGAATACATCATCCTGGTCGAAGGCCACGCCGGAGCGGATTACCCTGCCGGTCCTGTCCACTACCAGTAGAAACGCCAACATGTCGCAGCGACATTTCTGCGACGCAATGATGGACTTGCACACACAGATTCAATTGCGCATACTCTTAGGAGTGGAGTCGATTCAAAGTTTGTGAGGAGAGGATAGAAATGCACCAGACATTAACCGAAAGAGAAAGAATCTACCCCATAGACGTATCGGATATACCATCCGAATCTCCAACTTTTGAAGGTACAGACGTGCCAGTGGAGTACCTCTTCAGGTACTGGGACAGGCGGTTCGCGCTCAGGTCCTTCCTGACGGACTTTCCGGAAGTGAGTTGCACCCAGGCGTTGGCGGCACTCCGGAAAAGAACGGAGTCTGACTTCCCCGCCGACAGTACGGACGGACTCATGGGTGGGATGCCTGTATTTAGAGGAACGCGCGTGCCAGTGGAGTACCTATTCAACTTACTGAAGCACGGTAGGAATATAGAGGAATTCCTGAGTCAATACACCACGGTTGAGAGAGAAGACGCAGTGAGAGTGTTGGAAATAGCCAGTGAATTCATGGAGGTTGCGACCTATGAACATTCTGCTCGATGAGAACATGCCTCCCCAGTTCCGGCACCATTTTCCAAACGATGATGTGCGTTCAGCACAGTACATGGGCTGGAGGAGTCGCCACAACGGAGAGTTGGTTAGGCTCGGTCGAGACATATTTGACGTTCTCATCACCAAAGATAAGACCATCGCAAAAGACGCAAGACTCACAATTGAAGACGTTGGGGTAATTATCTTAGTGCCCGAAGACCAAGACGTGTCTACCCTCGTCAGGCTGGTTCCACAAATCAAGGAAGCTCTGCAAACGATCCAGCGAGGACAAGTCAAATGGGTGCCACCGGAATCGGCACCCAACTACACCGAAGCCCTGCATTAGCAG
>JAGGDZ010000529.1 GCA_024648655.1 Chloroflexota bacterium
TCAGCTACCGCAACCTGCGCGACGTGATAATCGAAGCCGACGGCGGCAGTGTGACCAAGTCGCGCCGGGCAGTACAGGGCAGCAACCAGAACTGGAACATAATGATCGTTCCCGACGGCGCGGGAGACATCACGCTGCGCCTCAATGTCCGCGGTGCCTGCGGAGATGATACGGCCATCTGCTCGAATGAAGGCGAGCTGCTCAGCGACGGTCTGACGGACACCGTATCCGGTCCGTAGCCGCGCGATGCCTAAGAGGTAGCGAGCGCTGCGGGTCAAGACTAAGGCGACTGCCTATTCCCCGTCACCCCAGCAGCGCTTCGCTCAACCGCCGTATGACTATCTCCAGCTCCTCGTCGTCCAGGTTCAGCGGATCAACCGCGAGTTCGTCCGGGTCGAAGATGTCGTGCAGGTATATAGGCGGATCGCCGACTTTCATCGCCTCGTACACCTCGTTGCGCCCGGGTCCTCGCCACTCCCGCGTGAAGCGCATTACCGCGTGCGGGATGAGGTAGTTGAACTCGTCGTGCTCTAGAGTAACCCGCAGCCCTTCGATCTCCGCCAGCGCGTCCACCACCTGCTGCGCCATCCCACGGTAGCGCGCCGTCTCCGCCTCTTCGTCCTCGTCCACGAACAGCTCGATCGCGCGCAGCAGCCCCACGATCTCCTCTTTGGCGACTTTCATGCCGCGTCCTATGAACTGATGCGGCGCGGCGTTGGCAAATGCAGCGTCTATCAGGTCCTCGCGACCGCACAGGATGCCCGTGCCCTGAGGTCCGCGCACAGCCTTGCCTCCGCTGTATATCACCATATCCGCGCCCTCAGTCGTGAAGCGCCGCAGATTCGAGCGAGGCGGCAGCATCGACGCTGCGTCCACAATAACGGGCACGCCGTGACTGTGCGCTATCTCGCACACTTCGGGGAACGGTATGGCGCGCCGCGTGATGAACGGCGAGAACAGGTACGCTACCGCCGCCGTATTCTCCGTGAACGCCGCCTCAAGCTGCCACGGCTGGCAGCGTCTTCCGTCGCCTATCTCTACAAACTTCGCCCCCACAGACGTATAGCACTGGTCGTAGGGGAAGCGGTGGCTCTTGTGGATGATAATCTCGTTCTTCATGCCCGTTGTGTCCGGCAGTCTGTCCATCACCGCCGGGTCCGAGCCGGCAATGACCGCCGCCGCTTGCAGCACGAGTCCACCCGCCGCGCCGCTCGCCACGAAACCCGCTTCCGCGCCCGTGGCGTCCGCGATGATGCGGCTCGCTGCCCGGTTCAAATCGTCGAGGCTCACCATCATCTGCGACGCCTTGTTCATCGCGTCATGAATCTCAGGCCGCGTCTTACTGCCGCCGTAAGCCGTCGTGCTGCCCGACGCCGTGATGATACGCTTCACGCCCAGTGAGGAATAAATGCTTTCGGGATCGCCGCTCCATGCCATTTCGCACCTCCGGTAAGTGTCAGTATGTCAGTGTGTCAGTTTATCAGCCTGTCAGCGTTGCGGCGATTATACCATCCAGCAGCAGGTGTTCTCAGTATGTGTTGGCATTCATATTCGTCATTCCCCGCGCAGGTGGGAATCCACGCGGCTAATACGCCACCCATTATGCAACACCCGCACATATTGAGAATGCCTGTCTGGCACTGGTTGCGAATCGAGGCGCAAAAGTGTACTCTAACCGAGTTCAACTAGGATATAATGGCGAAGGTCGCACTGGTTTCAGAGACGTGCTGAAGGAATATCTTTGTGGTATTATATTCCGTGAGCGACCACACGCAGGCATCGTTCGGACAAGTATTGAACAATTCTAATAGAAGTGCGGAAATCTACGCCTACAAAGTCTGTCATGTTCACGTAGGTTGTGATATTGTTTGTATCTGACCAAGGTTCTTCCAATCTCAAGCAAGGAGGAAAGATTCTTAGCATGGCTATGTCTAAGCTTCTGATAACACTAGGCCTCATTTTATTGATGACTACACCTTTGGCGGTCGCGCAGGCGGCTGATGAACCATATAGCGGTTCCGGAACCGCTGTCGTCTCCGATTCCGGCGCAATGAGCAACAAGGTAACCATCGCACTCAGCGGCTTAATGGCGCTGGAGAGTGACATGGCTTACGAGGGTTGGCTGGTTGATAGCACCAGTGGCGACAAGGTTAGCGTTGGTGTCTTGTCAGCATCCATGGGAAGCATCAACCACACTTGGACGTCCCCTGACGGCGCTAACCTGCTTGCCAAGTACGATTGCGTGGTCATAAGCGTCGAATCCATGCCGGACGACGACCCTGCCGAATGGGGGGAAGTTGCGTTCATGGACACGATTGACGAAGGCGCAATAGAGCAAATCAGAGGGCTGGTAGTCGGCGACAGCGGCACTCTACACAAGTTGCAGATGCAGGTCCACATGGCGATGGCGAAGGTCGCGGAAGCGCAGGCTGCCGATGATATCGAAGGCCTCAAGGCTGCGACTGAAGAAGCTGTCGGCATGGTTGACGGTGACGAAGGCATCGCCGCACTCGCCGCGTCCGCCAGTAAATCGGCGATGGCAGCCATGGACGCCTCGGGCAGGGAAAACGTCGATATGCATGCCAAGATGGTTATGGAGTCCAGCGACAACGTTACCGCTTGGGCGATGGCAGCTAAGGAAGACGCCGTCGCAGTAACTGCTCAGGACGACATTGAAGTAGCCAGGACCCTGTTGAACATTGTCAACGGCAAGTTCGCCGCAGCGATGAACGGCATTGCTGTTACCAATATGGGCGGAGCGAGCGCCGCTTATGTCAGCGCGCAAAAGATGGCGACATTCACGCTGCCCGCACCCGCAGACGCAGCAGTCTCGACACCCGCAACCGGTGACGCTTATGTTCCTATGGCTATGCAGATTATGCTGTTCGTAGCCCTTGCACTGCTCATCGGCGGTGGCGCTATGCTCTACAGGGAGCGTAAGCTCGGCGCGAAGGCGTAACTCCACACAAACGGATTCCTGTGAAAGCAGGAATGGTTTATGAACAACTCCGGAGACTCCATCCGCTTCAGGTGGGTGGAGTCTCTGCGCTTTCCGTCAATCGCATCTTGCGGTGACCTGCCTGTGCCCTCCGGCAATCTTACGGCGAACGTATATTTAACCAAGGCTCGGAGCAGGCGATAATGTAATAGGATTGGAGCGGATGGTAGATACAGGCGATATTGCGCCCGACTTCATGCTGCCAAGCACCGCGGGAGACATTACTCTGAGTGCGCTTGTGGCTGACAGACGCGTTGTTCTCGCTTTCTACATGGAGGACAAGACACCGGGCTGTACACAGATGCTGAGCGCGCTGCAAGGGGAATACGATACCATCCACGAATTGGGCGCCGAAGTCATAGCCATAAGCGCAGACTCCCTTGATTCACACGATGCGTTCAGCGAGTCGCTTGGAGGCTGTCCATTCCCTCTTGCCAGCGACACGGACCTGGCGACTGCGGCTGCTTACGGCGCGCTTTCCGATGACGGCAAGAGCATGGTCCGCGCCGTGTTCGTAGTGGGCAAGGGCGGGCGCATCATACACAGCATCCCATGGTTCCAGCCGGGCAGCACCGCGCAGTTCTTCGACATATTTCAGGCGCTCGGCTTGGAGTGAACATGCTCGCGTCTATGCTCACACGCTGGCTGCTCCCGGCATTAGCGCTGGTTGCATACGGATGTGGCGGGACATCCCCGCCCGCGACGCCGGCGCCTACTGCCACGCCCACGCCGATCAACCCACAGGCTATACTGGATGACTGCACGCGAGCGATGTCCGATCTTGCATCTTTCCGCTTCCACATTGAGCACGACAATGACGGGGGAACACCGCTCGCGCAGGGCATGACGCTCACAGAAGCGAGTGGCAGTGTTTCCAGCCCGGACAGGCTCAGCGTAGATTTTGTCGGCGCGGCGGGCAGCTTCGCCGTAAAGGGCAGCCTCATTGCGGTCGGTGAGGAAGTGTATATGACCAACCCGCTCTCCGGCGAGTGGCACGCCGTTTCGTCCGAGCTAAGTCCGCTGGAATTCTTCGACCCTTCCGGCGGCATATCCGACATACTAGCGCAGGTGCGGGACGCCGCGCTCATCTCACACGATGCCACCGAGTATCGCATTGGTGGAACACTGCCTGCGAAAGCGCTCGCTCCCTTATTCGGCGATACTGATGACCGGAGCAGCGTTCAGGTCACGATGACAATCGAAAAGGCGCACCTGTATCTCACACAGGCGCGGCTGGAAGGGCGCGTTACGCCTACGGAATCTGAGGGGCTTGCGCGGACGATAACGCTGTCCGAGTTTAACGAGCAGGTAGATATTTCCGCGCCTGACGGGAACTAGGCGATGTCCGGGATGGGGAGGAAGGGGGCGTATGTGGGGCTGACGGCGGTGTTCGCCGGCGTCTTTGTGGCGGCAGACGATCAGACGGTCGTGGTAACCGTTCTGCCGCGTATTATGCTCGATCTGAACCTCACCGTCACCGAGCTTGACCACACATCCTGGATTATCACCGGATACCTGCTCGGCTATGTCGCCGCGATGCCCTTCATTGGCAGGCTGTCCGACATCTGGGGACATCGCAACGCCTTTATTGGGTCGCTCCTGCTGTTCATGCTTGGTTCTGCTAGCGTCGCGCTGGCAACCGACATCAACTGGCTGATTGGACTGCGCGTGTTTCAGGCACTGGGAGCGGGCGCCCTCGTGCCAATCGCAATCGCAATCGTGGGGGACCTTTTTCCGCCTGAGGACAGGGGTACGCCGCTGGGTCTGGTAGGCGCGTCCGCAGAGGCGGGCGGTGTCATAGGACCGCTCTGGGGCGGTATCATCACGAAGTATCTGGCGTGGCAGTGGGTCTTCTGGATAAACATCCCACTGTGCGCCGTCATCATCGCTCTGTCGCTCTTCCTGCTGCCGAAGAGTCGGCGCTTTCCTGCGAAGATAGACTATCTCGGCGGCGCGCTCATAACGCTCAGCCTTGCCACGCTCACACTCGGACTTGCCCGAATAGACGAACCGGACGCGCTGATGGCGTTTTGGCTCGCGCTTGCGGCCGTATCGCTTACACTGTTCGTTGTACGGCAACGCACCGCATCGGACCCGCTGCTGCCCCGCGCGATGTTAAGGACGCGGGCATTCGTCGCCGCAAACGCAACCCACCTGCTCGTCGGCGGCGCGCTCATAATCGGCATGGTAACCATCCCCCTAATGGCGAATACCCTGCTCGGAGAGACTCCACTGGGTGGCGGTCTAATGCTGCTGCGTATGACTGTGGCTATTCCTGCCGGTGCGGCGCTGGGCGGCATTGTCTGCCAGCGTTTAGACTACCGGCTGCCCGCCGCGCTGGGGCTGGCGCTGTGCGCGCTCGGATACTGGCTGATGAGCGGCTGGACGCTTGAAATCGCCGATCCGTGGCTGACTGTGCATCTTGCGACCGCAGGCTTCGGTTTCGGCTTGCTCATTGCGCCAATTGCCCTTGCCGCCGCCAACTCGGTCGGCGACGATGTGCGTGGGGCGGCGGCGGCGCTGATAACCACGATGCGCGTTGTGGGAATGACGCTCGGCGTAGCTGCACTGGCGTCATGGGGAACTGGCAGATTCGACGCGCTGGTGTCAGGCATAGGTGCGCCGTTCGCATTGCCCGGGGAGACGGCTCAACAGGCGCAGGCACGTATCGCGGAGGCGCAGCGGCAACTCACGGATGCGGGGCTGACGCTGTTCAGCGACTTCTTTCTCGTGGCGGCGGTTCTGTGCTTACTGGCGCTGCTGCCCACAGCGTTCATCGCGTGGCGTGGCAGCGCCAACATCAATGGAGCCAACATCAATGGCCATGATGAATAGGATAAATCGGCAAGTCCTCCCAACCAACCTGCTATAATCCGCCATATTTCCACCCGATTATCCTTGCGGAGGGCGACTCATGGGCTGGTCAATTCATCATCCTGTCGGGCTGATTCACTACACACCCACTGCTTGCTATCGAGGCTACACGCTGTTCTCCACCACGCACGGTGGCAAGGATGCCTACCTCATAGACATGCAGGGCAATGTCGTCCATCGCTGGCACTTGGAAGAGGGCATCCCATACGCCTACCTGTTGGACAACGGCAACCTGCTGTGCCGTATCGGGCGACCGGAGGACGCGGGCGGCGTGGAGACGCTGGGCGCTTCTTCCGCCGGCGTACTGGAATTGGACTGGGAGAGCAACATCGTCTGGTCCTACCGAGACCCGATGCTGCACCATGACTTTCAGCGTTTACGCAACGGCAACACACTCTTGCTGATGTGGGAACCGATCCCCGAAGACCTCGTGGCGAAAGTCAAGGGAGGCTTTGAGGTCGATTTCGCGCCCGGCATGCTGGGAGATGTGGTGCGCGAGGTTACGCCCGATGGCGCGACCGTCTCCGAGTGGCGTTCATGGGAGTACATGAGCGTAGAAGAAGAAATTATCTGCCACCTGGAACCCCGTCACGAATGGTCCCATGGAAACTGTGTAAACCTTACGGCCGACGGCGACCTGCTGGTGAGCTATCGCATAATAGACACCGTAGGCATCGCAGATCGTACAAGCGGCGAATTCAAGTGGAAATGGGGACCGGGCGAGATTGCCCACCCCCATCACCCCACATGGCTGGACAGTGGGCGAGTGCTTCTATTCGACAACGGACAGCACCGGCGCGGCAGCAGCTATTCGCGCGTCATAGAGATCGACCCCAAAACCAACGAAATCCACTGGGAGTATGACGGCTCTCCGAGGGTCTCTTTCTACAGCAACTACATCAGTGGGGCTGAACGCCTGCCGAATGGCAATACGCTAATATGCGAAGGCGCAGCAGGGCGCTTTTTCGAGGTTACGGCGCGCGGAGAAATAGTTTGGGAGTACATCAACCCGTTCCCCGTGTACGGTGCAAGGACCGGGCGCGAGAAGCCAGAGAATTCGAACGCCACATTCCGCTGCCACCGCTACGGCGCCGATCACCCCGCGCTCGCGGGCCGCGACCTGGACCCGTCACGGCATGCCAACCTTAATCGCCTGCTGTGCTGAATTGGACTAGCGATTGGGCATGGTGATAAACTCAACATAGTTTCTGTATAAACAAGAGCATAGACCATTTCCTACCGGTTCAATCATATGAGTAACTATGCCACATAAATTAGGAGGAATCTTCTATGGCTGAATACGCACATCCTGAATCACTGATAAGCACGGAGTGGGTTGCAGAGCACGGTGGCGATGACGGCGTTCGCCTCGTCGAGGTTGATGTTGACACGAGCGCATACGATCAGGGCCACATCGAGGGCGCGGTTGGCTGGGACTGGACGGACCAGCTCCAAGACACCCTGAGTCGAGACATCATATCCAAGTCCGACATGGAAGAATTGCTTGGCGGCTCCGGCATCGGCAACGACACCACCGTGATTCTCTACGGCGACAACAACAACTGGTTCGCGGCTTGGGCATTCTGGCAGATGCGGCTGTATGGCCACGAGAGCGTGAAGCTGATGGACGGCGGGCGCGCCAAGTGGGAAGCGGAGGGACGCCCCCTGACCACCGACGTGCCGTCGCACGCCGCCGCAGAGTACACCGCGTCCGAGCCGGATAACAGCATCCGCGCGTTCCGTGAGGATGTGATTAGCGCGGCAACGAGTGGAAGTTCGTACTTCGTAGATGTACGCGCGCCCGAAGAGTTTCGTGGAGAGCTGCTCGCTCCCGCAGCATTGCCGCAAGAAGGAGCGCAGCGCGGCGGACACATCCCCGGCGCGGCGAATGTGCCCTGGGCGACGGCGGTCGCTTCCGACGGCAGCTTCAAGTCCGCGGACGAACTTATCGATATCTACGGTGGTCGAGTGGACAATTCCAAGCCCACCATCGCCTACTGTCGCATTGGCGAGCGCTCCTCTCACACCTGGTTTGTCCTGACGCAGCTTCTGGGGCTGGACAACGTCTCCAACTACGACGGCTCGTGGACAGAGTACGGCAGCATCGTGCGCGCTCCCATCGAGCGGTAGCAGTCTCAAGTCAACCAAAACCACACTGGGCGGCATTGCATCGAGCGAGCCGCCCTCTGCATACCCTCTGCATATATAACCAACAGCGGGTGAGACATGACACAAGAAGATCTCGGTCACCTATTTCGCACTGTCGGCGACGGCACCGGCTTGAGCCACACCAACACCTACTATGAAGAGGAACTTGCCCTTGCCTTCCGCAATCGCGGCATGCCGCTCGAAGGGCTGCGCTACGACATCACCCCCACAGGCATGCACTACCTGCTGATTCACTTCGACATCCCCGACGCCGACGCCGATTCGTGGCGGCTGCATGTCGGCGGTCTGGTGTCGAATCCAATCAGCCTGAGTATGGCAGACATCCGAGAGCGTCCCAGTGTCTCGATGCCTGTCACGATGGAGTGCGCCGGCAACGGGAGGGCGCGGCTGAACCCACGTCCCGTAAGCCAACCCTGGCTGCTGGAAGCCATCGGCACCGCAGAGTGGACCGGAACGCCGCTGCGAGGAATCCTCGAAGACGCAGGCGTAAAATCGAGCGCAGTCGAGATTGTGTTCACCGGGCGCGATGAGGGTGTGCAGGGAGGAGAGGCGCAACTCTACCAGCGCAGCCTTACAATAGACGACTCAATGCGCGAAGAGGTAATGCTCGTTTACGAGATGAATGGTGTGCCGTTGGAACCGCAGCACGGCTATCCACTGCGACTG
>JAGGDZ010000169.1 GCA_024648655.1 Chloroflexota bacterium
TCCGGTTGCAGGTTAATTTTATCAGATTTTGGAGGGAATATAAGGCGATGGCTCATTATCAGGACGACAACATCATAATCCACAAGATGGAATGCGGGCCATACGGCAACAACATATACCTTGTGGTCTGCCCGGAGACCAACGAGAGCATTCTCATCGATACCCCAGCCGAGCCGGACAAGATGATCGAGCTGGCAAAAACTACGGATGTAAAGGCTATTATCATCACGCACAATCATATGGACCACCTGCTGGGATTCGAGGATGTGACAGCAGCGATCGACGCACCCGTAGGCATTGGCGTGGATGACGCCGACGCTCTTTCACGACCGGCAGATATGCTTCTGAAAGACGGCGACGTAATCTCGGCGGGCAGTGTGAGCCTGACTGCCGTGTTTACCCCTGGACATACGCCCGGCTCAACCTGCTTCCACACCGAGGGGCACCTGTTTTCAGGCGATACTCTGTTTCCCGGCGGACCCGGCAAGTCCGGGTCGCCGGAGAAGCTCAAGCAGCTGATCGAGAGCATAACGACTAAGCTATTCACCCTCGGAGACGACATAAATGTCTTTCCGGGGCACGGTGGCGACGGACACCTGCGCGAATCAAAAGAAGAGTACGCAGTGTTCGCATCACGTGAGCATCCTGACGACCTTTTTGGCGATGTGCTGTGGAAGGACAGCTAGAAGACAAGCGCGAGACGGAAGAGAGTTGCTTGCAGTGCGTGCCTGATCAGACGGAAGGTCAGGGCGCAAGAGAAGAGCGCAGGGAACGCCAAAAAGACACGGGGCTGTTTTCCAGTCGGATTGGCGTCGTTCCATGGTCGCTGAAAGATGTAATCATCGCATCTGTTCTGCTGTTTGCCGTCGGTGTAGGCGGCAGTCTGGGACTGGAGATTACGCTTGTGCGTACAGGGCTGGTTGCCGACAGAACTCTGGCGGCGGTGCTTGGCAGCATGCTTTTTCCAATCGCATTGCTGGGTGGGACATGGGTGTTCGGCGCAGTGCGGCATAAGGCTTCACTGGACATTCTGGGGTTCCGCCGCACTTCGCTAACCTCAGTGACTTGGCTGCCGTTTGTGGCTCTTTCAATAGGGCTGTCAACTACTGCTGTTTACGCCCTGTTAGCGCATTGGCTTGAGATCGACTTTCTCGTGCCCGATCAGGGCTTGGAAGAGATTGCCGCGCTTGACAGTCTAGCAGTTCTGCCGACATTTGCGATTATTGGTTTGCTCGCGCCGTTTGCGGAGGAGGTATTCTTTCGCGGATTCCTACTAGCGGCTCTGGCGTCCGTGATTGGCGGGCTGCGCGGGGCCGTGGCTAGTTCGGCGATATTCTCGGTAGTGCATCTGAATGTGAGCACACTTCTGCCCATATTCGTGATGGGGATGCTACTGGCATGGCTTTATCTGCGAACCGGGTCGATATGGCCTTCAATCGTGGCGCATGCGGCGCAGAATCTCATCGCGCTGACGGTTTTGGAATTGCCAATCGAGGCGCCGGCGGCATATTTTCCGGCATGAAGCGAAGTACTTGCACCTTCCAAACCACCGCTCTGCTTTGTCCTGATTTGTCTGTGCCGTTTAGACCTCGACTTGGTGCCGCCACTCTTCGTTTCTGGTATGCTGACTGCGTGGCTGTACCTGGGAACAAGTTCGCTTTGGCATCCAATAGCGATGCACTCCCTGACCAACGCAGTAACTACAGTCCGGTACGAGTTCTTCAGTTGATAACAGGCTCACATTTGCCGAAAAGTAAGGATAAACATGACAAACCGAATTGATGCGACACTGGCGGCGCTGAGAGCTGAAGGCAAGTCTGCGCTGGCGCCCTTCGTAACACTGGGATATCCGAACATGGCAACATCTGAGGCTATGGCCGAGTCTATCTTGGAGGCAGGCGCGGATATGCTGGAATTGGGGATACCGTTTAGCGACCCACTTGCGGACGGACCTACTGTGCAGATGACGAGCTTTCGCGCGCTGGAGAATGGCATGAACCTTCAGACGGCTCTTGGCAGTCTGCGTACTTTACGTTCTAGGGGAATTACTTCGCCATTGGTATTCATGGGCTATCTGAACCCGTTCCTTAACTACGGCATGGAAAAGTTTGCGAGAGATGCATCGGATGCAGGCATAGACGGAATCATCATACCGGATTTGCCGCCCGAGGAAGCGCCACCTTATCAAGCGATATTGGAGTCCCAGGGTATCTATTTAATTCCGCTGCTTGCGCCGACAAGCACGGATGCGCGGATAGAGCAGGCTTGCAAACAGGCAAGTGGTTTCATATACTGCGTGAGCGTTACGGGGGTGACGGGTGCGAGATCGGAGTTGTCGGGTGGAGTGGAAGGGCTGGCGCGGCGCATACGCGAGCACAGCGACCTTCCGATACTAGTAGGATTCGGCGTCTCCCGGAAAGAGCACGTGGAGAACATCGCGCGGTTTGCCGATGGGGCGATACTGGCGAGTGCAATGCTGAACAGTGTGAGCAAAGCCCCGACTGAGGATGCGGCGGAGACGGCGGCGAGGTTTATACGACAGATTCTGGGGAATGATAGGAGCTAAGAGAATATGCAGGATGGAGGGGATTTTGCCCCCCATCCCGACCTTTCCTTTGATTTAGGGAAGGAACAATATGAACTTAATGCAGAGGGTGCAGCAGGATGTCCAAAGTCCGCGGCGTACGAGGGGCGACAACGGCGAACAGCAACGAGAAGGACGAGGTATTCAACGCGACAAGCGAGATGCTTGCCGAGTTGGTCAAGGCTAATGGCATTGATGCCGATGATGTGGCGGCGGCGTTCTTCACCACAACTCCTGACCTTAACGCGGACTTTCCGGCGGCGGCGGCGCGTCTGATGGGCTGGACTCATGTGGCGCTGATGGATGCGGTGGAGATCGACGTGCCGGGTTCGCAGTCGCGGTGCATTCGGACGCTGGTTCTGGTAAATACGGAAAAGCGCGCAGACGAGCTGGTTAACGTGTATCTGCGCGAGGCGGCGAACCTGCGCCAGTGGCGGGTCGAAGATTAGTCTCGTCTGCCTATTCCTCGAATTCTTAGCAACTGCTGTTTATCTCTAGCTTCCTCGCTTCCCCGCGCGCTGTATGCGCCAGACGTTTATTCCCGCACCTTGGTTATCATGAGCGCGATTGTTAACAGAGTGTTATAATCTGCGCCATTATGCTGAACTTCGTACTCCGTGCGCCGCAGAGCCGCCGGACACTGTACTTCGGCTCTGTGATGCACATCTGGAGCGACCTGCACTTCGCGCTGATGTTTCCGCTGCTACCGCTGATTGAGAGCGACATGGCGCTGTCGTTCACGCAGGTCGGGATTCTGCGGGCGACGTACAGTGGAGCATCCGCCGTGCTCCAGATACCTGCGGGCTTCCTCGCGGAAAGTATGGGCGAGTTCTGGTTGTTGCTTGCGGGCAATGTGTGGGTTTCTATCGGGCTTGTAGGGATGGCGCTGGCTCCGGCATTCGTGTTGTTGGTGATACTGAGTTTTGTCGGCGGGCTTGGCGGTGGGTTTCAGCACCCGTTAGCGTCGAGTATGGTGTCGCGGGCTTATGACGACAGCGGGCGCTCAACCGCCGTTGGCACGGTGAACTTTGCAGGGGATCTTGGGAAGATGCTCGCGCCGCCGATTGTCGCTGGCGCGATTGCCGTGAATATGGGGTGGAGGCAACTTCTTTGGATAATTGGTCTTGTGAGCCTTGTGTTCATGGCATTTTCGGCTCTGACGCGGCAGGCTGTGGATATTGGCAGGCCCGAAAGGGAGACAAGGGAGGCCGAATCCGCAAGGATGGGCAAGGCGCGTCTGAACGGCTTCGTGACGCTTAGCGGAATTGGCGCGCTCGACTCGATGGCGCGGGTTGGAGCGCTGACATTCCTGCCGTTCGTGCTCATCTCAAAGGACGTAAGCCAGTCGCAAGCCATAAGCATGCTGCTGTTCGTGTTCATCGGCGGTGCGGCAGGCAAGTTCGTAGTAGGCTGGCTTGGGGACAGATTCAGCACCGTAAGTCTCATCTGGGCGACAAAAGGATTAACGGCGGTGCTGATAGTCGCTGCACTCTATGCGCCAATGAGCTTAATGGTTCCGCTGCTGGTGCTGCTGGGCATCGGGCTGAACGGCACATCGTCGATACTGTACGCGACGGTCGCTGAGTATGTACCGGCATACAGACGCGCGAGATTCTATGGCTTCTTTTACACAACCAACGAGATAGGGACGGTAGCAGCTCCCATCTGCTATGGCATCATCGCAGATACGTACAGTTTAAGTGCGACGATGCTGATTATGGGAGGCGCGACCGCGCTTATACTGCCTGCGAGCCTGCTGCTACTGACACACAGGTTCAGCAGGTAGTGTACAGCGATGGACGGGATGAGGAGGATATGTCTTTGGGAGTAAAATTATGGATGTACGGAATGGGTGTCTGATATACTCCAAATTACCTTGTATCTTAGTTTATGTGTAATAATCACTTCATATAAGCGAATCGGGGTGCGGCAGACCGGAGCGATTGAGATTTCATCCCATGGACAATCCGGCGGATTGAGGCGCAATGCGAATCGAGCAGGAGCTGGAACAGGCGCACATCGATAGGGACTCGGTGCTGACTATCGGAGTCTTCGATGGCGTGCATCGCGGGCATCAGAGCCTTATAGCTAAGGTCATCGCGCAGGCTGACGCAAGGGGCGCGGCATCCGGCGTGCTTACATTTCGCAACCATCCAGACTCGGTACTGAACCCCAACTTCCAGCCACAGTACATCACAAGCGTAGAGGAGCGCATTCGACTTCTCGAAGAGCTTGGGGTTGATTTCGTTGTGCCTGTTACATTCGACATGAATGTTGCTGGTCTGAGGGCGAGCAAGTTCGCTAAGCTGCTCAGGAGTAAGCTGCATATGCGCGGTCTGGTGGTCGGACCTGACTTTGCGATGGGATACCGGCGCGAGGGCGATGTGGAAGCGCTGTCTTTGCTGGGTGGTAAACTCGGGTTTTCGGTTAGCGTGGTGGACCTGCTGTCCGAAGGAGGCGACGCCGTTCATAGCACGAGCATACGCAAGGCGATTGTCGAGGGTAGCGTGCGGAACGCCGCAAAGAAACTAGGGCGCAACTTCTCGATTAGCGGCACGGTGGTCGCCGGGGCGAAAATGGGCAGGACGCTTGGCTTTCCTACAGCCAACGTAGAGGTTGGACCAGACATGGCAGTACCCGGAAACGGGATATACGCAACGATGGCGTTTGTGGACGAAGAGCGCCACATGGCGGCTACAAGCATTGGCACGAGACCAACATTTAACGGTAAAGGACGCACCATCGAAGCCTTCCTGTTGGGATTTGACAAGAACCTGTATAATAGGCAACTACGGTTGGAATTCGTGCAGCGCCTGCGGGATGAGTTAAAGTTCGAGAGCGTGGAAGGCCTGCTAAAGCAGATGGAGCTGGATGTAGAGCAAACGCGAACATTGCTTCAGGCGGAGCGATAGCCTGAGGCTCAGCAAGATCGGGGGTTACTCATGCAAGACCGCCCAAGCCTGACTGGGCATACTGAGGATGTTTCCCCACATAATGGGCTTGGCAACAGTCGCGAAGCTGTTGTTGAAGCGCGCCGTGTGGCAGCTGAGTACGCAATCTTCGCAGAGATTGGCCGCGTCATTAGCTCTTCGCCCGATGTTCAAGAAGTTTACGAGGGCTTTGCCTCCCAGGTACGCAACATAATCCCCTTCGAGCGGCTGGTAATCAACAGTGTGGATCTAGAGGCCGGCACGGTTACTACGCTGTATCAGTCCGGCGCGAATATACCGGAATGGGCGCCGGGAATGGTGAGAGCTCTTGCCAACTCGCCCACAGAGTGGGTCGCCAAAAACGCGAGCGGACTGCTCTTAATACCAAATTCTTCCCCTAATTCTGTCGAAGATATGTTTGCGAACCAGTCACCCGTGACGGTCAGGGGCTTGAGGTGGCTGGTCGCCGTTCCCCTATTTTCCAGGAATGAAGTAATAGGCACACTCCACTTCAGGTCAAGTGATCCGAGTGCCTATTCTGAAAGCTGCCTTGAGTTAGCGGAGCGAATCGCCTCACAGATAGCCGGAGCCGTCGCAAATTCGCTGCTATATGCCAAGCAGATGGAGACGCAAGCCGCGTTGGAAGAGAGCCTTCGTTTTGAGCACCGGCTGGTACAGGAGCAGACGCTTTTCGCCGAGATTGGCAGGGTAATCTCGTCCTCTATGGACATCAACGATGTATATGAAGACTTCGCTAACCAGGTTCAGAAGCTCATCACATTCGACAGAATCTCGCTCGCCATCCTAAACAAAAAAGAGGACACTTTAGTAAACGCCTATGTCTTGGGGCTGGAGGCAGAAGGGCGTCGCGTAGGAGAGAGGTTTTCAATACTAGATACGCCGGCAGAGGACGCGATACATTCCGGCACGACGGTCCTCGTACAAGGCAGCGCCGACGTGCTAAGAGCGCGCTATCCCTCGATGGTCTTCCATGACATGCGCTCCGTAGTTATGGCGCCGCTGATTTACAAGAACGAGGTTATCGGACTGCTCAACGTGCGCTCACTGAAGGAGAACGCATACGGGCAGCGGGACATAGACATGCTGACGCAGGTTGCCAGGCAAATAGCGCCCGCCATAGCAAACTCTCAGCTTTACGCGCAGCAGAGTCGGCTGGCAACATTCCCAATGCACAACCCCAATCCGATTGTCGAATCGAACCTGGACGGAACGATTGCATACTGCAACCCGGTCGCGCGGCAGCGCTTTCCTAACCTTCCGAATCTCGGAGCGCGCCATCCCCTTCTGCTCGAATTAGAAACGATAGTTGACGAACTGATAACAAGCGGAGGATTCCATTCACGCGAGGTAGATGTCGGCGAAGAGACTTACCAACAGAGAATTGTGCACATCCCTGCTACAAATCAAATTAGGATCTACTCCAACGACATCACGCCGCGCAAGAGGGCGCAAGAGAAGCTGGCGCGGCAGGCGGATGAATTGGCGCGGTCAAACGCGGAGCTTCAAGAGTTCGCTTATGTGGCATCACACGACCTGCAGGAGCCGCTTCGAGTCATTTCGGGCTTTGTGCAGTTGCTCTCTGACCGTTACGGTGGACAGATTGACGAGACTGCCGACGAGTTTATCGGTTATGTGGTGGATGGCACGGAGCGGATGAAGATTCTGATAAACGACCTGCTGGAATACTCGCGCGTGGGAACCCGGGGACGGCCGCTGGAGCCGGTGGAGAGCGCAAGCGCGCTAGAGAATGCAGTCTCGAACCTGAGGGTAGCCATCAGGGAGGCGGACGCGAAGATAACACATGACCGGATGCCCAGAGTACAGGGGGACATCAACCAGCTTTCGCAATTGTTCCAGAACCTAATCAGCAATGGGATGAAATTCCACGGGGAGAAACGTCCCGAAATTCACATATCGAGCGTGCAGGTCGGCGAATCTTGGGTAATGTCAGTCTCGGACAACGGTATAGGTATAGACCCGCAGCACAATGACCGTATTTTCGGAATGTTTAAGAGGCTGCACGGGAGGGGTGAGTATCCGGGCACGGGCATCGGGCTGGCGATATGCAGCAAAATAGTAGAACGGCACTTGGGTAAAATCTGGGTCGAATCGGAGCTTGGAAACGGGGCAACTTTCAGCTTCACGCTGCCGGTTGCGGAAGATTAAGGAAAAGGAGACGGCATCATGACTTCAGCGACAGAGGAGAGAGCAATCGAGATTCTTCTGGTGGAAGACAATCCTGCCGATGTGCGGTTGACGGAGGAGGTAATCAAGCAGTCGGAGCACACCACGAATATCACAGTAGCAGAGGACGGCGTGGTTGCGATGGAGATACTTAGAGGCGAAGGAGACCACGGAGGCGCTAAGCGGCCAGACCTAATTCTTCTTGACCTAAGGTTGCCACGCAAAGACGGGCCGGAGGTGCTTGCCGACATCAACTCTGACGAGGGTCTGGTCAATATCCCTGTGATGATTCTGACGGGTACGGAAGCGGAGCAGAGTCTGCTGAACGCATACAATATCCCTCCCAGCCGCTTTTGCCGGAAGCCGATTGAATTGCAGAGGTTCAACAATGTGGTGGCGCAGTTGGGCATGTTCAGCAGGCAGCCCATCAGCTTAGGCCCCCCGGCCGGACAGACTGAGGAAACGCCACATTCGGGCGGCAGACGCCGGTGGTGGTGGCCATTCGGCGGCAGCTAGGCTGTGAACCAGAAATGGCACTGAGGTAACGGACGTGACTACCATATATAGAAGGTCCGCGAGTAGGCCACTCGAGATTCTGCTGGTCGAGGACAATCCTGCTGATGTCAGGCTCATCCAGCTAATACTTGAAGACGCTGAGTTCCATGTGAACTTCATGGTGGCGAACAACGGCCAAGAAGCTATGACAATCCTTCTGCGCCAGGGTAGCTTCGCCGAGGCGAAGCGTCCGGACATGATTCTACTAGACTTAAATATGCCTGTGATGGACGGCAGGGAAGTGCTCGCCGCGCTGGAAGAACACACAGACCTCAGCAGAATCCCCGTAGTGGTTCTGACGACATCGCAGTCACAAGAGGACCTCGAATACGCTTACAGCAAGTGCATCAGCAGCTACATAACCAAGCCGGTGGATGTGCATCAATTCAACACTAAAGTGCGTGACCTGCTGAATTACTGGACGAATGTGGCAGTGCTACCCGACTAAGCTTTGACTCGACGGCTGCAATGGTCATATTTGCGAGGCGATAGCGGCAAGTGTTGCTATCGCCTCGCTTCTTTGCGCTATAATTGCTTGCGCGCGGACAAATTCACAGCGGGGCTATGGGGCCGCATCATCAGGACAATCCGTTCATGCTATTATTAGCGGTCTGCCCTTGCCAATCCAACCCGAAAGAGGTGTGCAATTTTGCTTTCAGACACCATAAAGGACGAGAGCGTAATGCGCCGGGTACTCAAGCGCGGCGTGTCTGAGATTATCGTGGAATCGGAGTTCGTGGAGAGGCTGCAAGGCGATAGGCCGCTGCGCCTGAAGAT
>JAGGDZ010000167.1 GCA_024648655.1 Chloroflexota bacterium
ATCGGCGAGCAGGGTTGCCGAAGTAATCCAGAGCGCGCCGCCGATGAGGGACAAGACGCCCACTGCCAGAAGAACGCGGTGCAGTGTGTTGCGCGGAAGAAATCCGGAGGTGCCGAAGCCTGTGAGCCAGGTCATTTGAGAAACCCTCCTGCGCGTCTATGGATTGAGCATAGGTCGCCCAGTTCGCCGTGGTTTGTTTTACTACCATGAGGGACGATAGGCGAAAGTTGGCGACAAGGGCTGGAATTGTAACCTGATTTATGGCTGTATTGCAAGTCGGGTTCGCGGCTGTGCCCCTAGGCAAAGTCATTGAAATTTCTGAGGGCATCTATAGTTTCCTGCGGGCCGTCAGCGACAAGCCGTCGGCAAACCCCTTCGTTGCGCGAACTCGTACCCTCTACGCGCTTCGCTGCCTAAAGGGTCGAATCCTGGTAATTCGGAGCCGGCTTCGTGCCTTGAAG
This sequence comes from Chloroflexota bacterium, assembly GCA_024648655.1. GTDB lineage: Bacteria > Chloroflexota > Dehalococcoidia > Lucifugimonadales > JADFKI01 > Bin90. The sequence goes on from JAGGDZ010000167.1 coordinate 462, forward strand.
TTGGACTCCGAAGCCTAGAACACATCCGCCATCATCATATCCGCATAGGTCTCTCGCCGCCGGATTAGTGTTGCGTCTCCGTTCTTAGCCATCACGATGGCAGGCCTGCCGTTCAGGTTATAGTTGCTCGCCATCGAAGGCGCATATGCCCCCGATGACGGTATCGCCACGATGTCGCCCGGCTCAATCACAGGCATCTTGATATCCTTGACCAGCACATCCCCCGATTCGCAGTACTTGCCAGCCAAGGTAACTACCTCTGCCGGAGGCGCGGACATTCTGCTTGCCAGCACCGCCTCATACTCCGAGCCGTAGATGGCCGGGCGAATGTTGTCGCCCATCCCGCCGTCCAGCGACACATACTTCCGCACGGTGGGAATGTCCTTGATGCCGCCAACCGTGTACAGCGCGACGCCCGCGCGCCCCACTATCGACCGTCCCGGCTCCACAACTAACTGCGGAGTCCCGAAGCCAAGCTCGTCACACAGACGCGAAGTATATTTTGTGATGGCATCTGCGTACTCAGCGATCTTCGGAGGCGGTTCACTTCGCACATAGCCGATGGCAAAGCCGCCGCCCGGGCTGAACACCTTCAACTGCAACCCTTCCTCTTTGAACTGCGTCAAATAGTTCAGCACTACCTCAATCGCAAACTCATAAGGTTCAAGCTCGAATATCGGTGATCCCAGGTGAAAATGTATGCCGACGAGATCCAGGTTCGGCGCTGCTATCGCCTGCCGTATCGCCCTGGCAGCATCCCCCGTCTCTATCGAAAAGCCAAACTTGCTGTCCAGAATGCCCGTTGTCGTCTTCTCGTGCGTATGAGCGTCGATGCCCGGCGACACACGCAGCATGATGTCCTGTCGAACGCCCCGCCGTCCTGCGATGGAGTCCAGCGATTCAAGTTCATGGAAGCTGTCCACCACAATCTGCCCGATACCATAGTCCAGCGCGAATTCAAGCTCGTCAGGCGTCTTGTTGTTCCCGTGAAAATAGACATCGTCCGGAGGAACATCCGCGGCGCGCGCCACCGCAAGCTCTCCCCCGGATACGACATCAAGCCCAAGCCCTTCCTCAGCAACAAGACGCGCGATTGCCGGATTCACGAACGCCTTCGATGCGTAAGCCACGCGGCTGTTTGGGTAGCGAGCGCCGAATTCCGTCCTGAATTCGCGGCACATTCCTCGCAGGGTATCCTCGTCGAACACATACAGCGGCGTACCGTACTCCGCTGCCAGGTCCACCATGTCGCACCCTCCAATAACCAAGTGGTCGTCCTCATTCACTGCCGCCGTAAATGGAAAGAGGTTGATATTTTCAAAGCTCATTGTCAATACTCCATAGCCGTGTTTTCTTTCGTCCGCCACTTATGTTATATCAATGTGCGCCATTAGCGAAACAAGCAGCTCGCAGCAGCAGTGGAATCTTGCTCTTCTGACTTTGGGGACGTCTTTCACAAAGCGAGAGACCTCGAAAATCGAGGTCTCTTCATTCCATGCTATGTAGTATGCGCTATAATTCCATTTTCGGCATTTCCTTTGTCGGATCGAAGAAAGGGACACGTACGACTTCGGCGTCCACGATGCCGTCGGCGGGTAGCTCCACCTTCGCCTGTGTTCCACGCCGCCAGTGCGAGCGCGGCATGACCGCGAGCGCGATGTTCGATCCCATGTTGGGCGACCAGAACGCGCTGGTGCAGTAGCCGACATCGTCGCCGGTGTCGCTGTCTTTCACGAGGTAGAAGCTCTCGTTGTACCAGGAAATCGGCTCGCCGCCGACCCTCAATCCTACGAGTCGCTGCTTCACGCCCTCTTCCTTGATTCGCATGAGCGCGTCCTTGCCTACAAAGTCGTCCTTGTTCAGGTCAACCTGCCAGCCGAGCCTAACCTCATACGGGTTGTTCTCGATGTCCATATCCTGCCCGTAAGACAAGATGCCCGCCTCCAGCCGTCTGATGTGGCTGGGGGCGATGACCCGCAGGTTGAACTCCGCGCCCTGCTCCAGGATGTGGGGCCACACGTCGTCCGCATAGAGCATGGCGTCGTGCAAGTATATCTCGAAGCCCACCTCAGCAGAGAATCCAGTGCGCGAGACGGTTACATCCCGTCCGTTCAATGTTGACCTAAGCAGCCCATAGTACGGGATTGCACGGACCTGCTCCCCGAACATCTTCTCCATCAGGTCCACCGACTTGGGTCCCTGTATCTGCACGGGCGATACATCAATCTCGTTGATGCTGACATTGAACCTGCCCGTGTGGTTCACCCCCTGCGCCCATAGCAGCAGGTCCGAGTCCGAGATGCTGAACCAGAACTCGTCCTCCGCCACGCGCAGCAACACCGGGTCGTTGATTACTCCGCCGTGCTGGTTGCAAAGAATGACATATCGCGCCTGCATCGGTGGCAGGAGCGTATGAACATCCCGAGTGATGATGTAGTCCACGAATGCGGCCGCATCAGGTCCTTTAATCTGAATCTGCCGCTCCACCGCCACATCCCACATGCTCACATGCTGCGTCAGGTACTTGTACTCTTCCAGAAGCCCTCCATCTTCCGGCTTGATATACGCGCGCGGGTGATACATATGATTGTATGTCGTGTATGCCCAGCAACCGGCCGCCTTGGACAGATGCCACCACGGAGACTTTCTGATGCGCGTTGAGATGAGCATCTTTGCATCACTGTTCCCGCTCTGACGCAGGTTGATAGGCAATGTACGCCGCTTGAGACCGTCAATAACCAGAGTTTGCGCCACCTTAATAACCTCCAGCAATTGGCATTAACGCCAATTCGACTTCACGCAACGCATATAGATTAAGTTTTGCTAAACTCTACGCTTACCTCCCTTACTAACACCTTTATTCACACCGGAAATCCTGTCAACAGATTAGGAATAGGTTTGAATCACTTCACCCTCGTCCTGAGCCTGTCGAAGGTTGTTCATCCATGTCACCCCCCGGTCAAGCCTTCGTCACCCCAGATCAAGCCTTCATCTTGCTGCCGTCAGGGTCGTACAGGGGTTCACGCGCAACCGTAGCCGAGAGGCGATTCCCGAAGTACAGCACATCCACCTTCGTCCCAACCTCAGCGTACTCAGAGGGCAGGTAGCCATACACGATGCCCTTGCCGATAGAGTGTCCGTAGTTCGCGCTTGTCACATAACCAAGCACGCGGTCGCCGCCCATGCTGCTATCAATTATCGGTTCCTTGCCCATCACCACCGCGTCTGCGTCGTCCAGCGTCATGCAGCACAGCTTGTGACTCACGCCCGCCGTGCGAACCTGCCTGAGCGCGTCCCTGCCTATGAAGTCGCCCTTTCGCATTCTTACCGCAAAACCGATGCCCGCCTCGTAAGGGTTGTACTCGGTGTGGATGTCGTTGCCCCACAGCCGGTATCCCTTCTCCAGGCGCAGCGAGTCAAACGCGCCGCCGCCCGCCGCTATAACACCAAGCGGCTGCCCGACTTCCCAGAGGATATCCCACAGCCGCAGTCCCTGCTCTGAGGGCGCGTATATCTCCCAGCCCAGTTCGCCAACATAGGAGATACGCAGCGCGAGCGCGGGCACTTCGCCAATCGTGATGTGTCTTGCGCTCATGTACGGGAAGCCGTCGTTGCTCAGGTCGTCATCGGACACGCGGCTCAGCAGGTCGCGGGCGCGAGGACCCCACAGCCCGATGCAGCATAGCGAAGCAGACACGTCGGTTATCCTTGCTGAGCCGTCAGACGGCAAGTGCGCCTCTATCCACGCGAAGTCGTGTATGCTCATCGCACCGCCCGTCACGACCATGAAGCGGTCTTCTGCAAGGCGAGTAACGGTCAGGTCGCATTTGATGCCTCCGCTCGGCGTGAGCATCGAGGTATAGGTGATGCTGCCGATGGGCTTGTTAATCTGGTTCGTGGCGAGGCGTTGAAGCGCGCCCAGCGCACAAGGTCCCGTCACCTCGAACTTGGCGAACGGGGTCATGTCGAACATTGCGACTCGTTCGCGCGCGGCGACGTGCTCGGCAGCGACAGTCGGCGACCACTCGCGCGCCTCCCAGCCTGTGCGAGTCTCGCCCATAACCGTCAGGGAATCTAGCAGACCTTCGTTAGCCGCATACCACTGGGGACGCTCCCAGCCCGCGTTCTCGAAGAAGACGCCGCCCAGTTCCTGCTGCCGCGCAAAGAACGGAGTCAGCCGCAGGTTGCGCGGGTGTTCCATCTGCTGGCGTGGGTGGATGATGTCATAGACTTCGCGATACTGCTGCGCGGCGCGTGCCCGCACATAGGAGCGTGTGTAAGCGTGAGGATGGAAGCGCCGGATGTCGCACTCGCGCAGGTCGGTCGTCGGCTCGCCATTCACAATCCACTCAGCGACTGCTCTGCCCACGCCACCCGCCTGCGTAATCCATACCGCCTGCGCCGACCAGAACCCTTTGACTTGCGGCGCTTCCCCAAGTACCGGAAACCCGTCAGTGGTGAACGAGAACATGCCGTTGAACTTGCGGGTTAAGCCCACACCCTTCAGACCCGGTAGCAACTCACCGGCTGCAGCTGCTGCCCTCTCGAAGTGCTGTGATGTGAACTCCTTCTCCGCGGGTGCGATGGGGGCGTCCTGATGGTCGAGGATGTCATCCGCGTCCACCAGCAGCGGTTCGTGATTGTACGAGCCGATGCCATAGGACTCGCCAACCTGCCGGAAATACATCGCCTCGTCCTGATGCCGTAGGAGTGGCTGGCTTATCTCCTCAGTCGCGCCTGCCAGTCCTTCGACAGGCGTGGTAACAGCGTACAAGTGCTCCATCGGAGACAGCGGTATTGGCACGCCCGCGTATCCACCGAGCTTTGGCGCCCATATCCCTGCGCATGCAACAACTAAGTCCGTGTTAATGTCGCCGTGCGAGGTATGAACCGCGCTTATTTTCCCTGCGCTGTGTGTGCCGCCGTCGATGGCGAAGCCGGTAACCTTCACGCCGCCATAGAATGAAGCGCCGCTTCGCTCGGCTTCGCGCGCCATCGACTCGGCAGGCATGGTAGCATTCGTCTGTATGTCGGACGGTACATACAGAGCGCCGAGGATACGCTCCGACAGCATCGGAATGAACTCGCGCGCCTCACCGGGGCTAATGACATGCGCCTCAATTCCCCAGCTCTTGCCGTAGCCTGCCTTGCGCTTCAGATCGGCAAGGCGTTCCGGCGTCCATGCCACTTCAAGGCTGCCCACATTCTTTGCGCATGGCTCGCCGTTAAGGGTAAGCTCGCTCCACAGGTCAACGGTATATTTGGCGAAGCCTGCCATAGTCTTCGACGGGTTGACCTGAAAGACAAGTCCCGGCGCGTGGGAAGTAGAGCCGCCGGTCTCGAACAGGGGACCTTGCTCGACCACGACAACGTCTCGCCAACCAAGTTTGGTGAGGTGATAGGCGACGCTGCAACCTACGATGCCCGCGCCAATGACGACGACTCTGGCATGCTTCGGAAGGGTGAAATCGGACATGGTACCTATGTCTCCCAACCAAACGCAGGTATAAAGAACAGCCTAGTCAGCCGATGCTAACATAAGAAAGGCGTGTATGTAAGGGGGAAATTGACAGGATGTTAAACAGATTTTAGAACGGGACAAGAAAGGACATAATAACGCCTAGTGATCCACACTAACCTTTAACAACGCCGGCAGCTCCCCCGCGCTCCTCAACACCATCGCCGGCTCGTAATCCTCGAACGCCCCAAGCTCCGTGACGCCTGATAGCACGGCAGCGAAGCGCACGCCTGCACGCCGCGCCGTCTCGGCGTCAGTCAAGCTGTCCCCCACATATAGACACCGTTCTTTAGGCGTGGCAAGCGCCTTCACAGCACGCAGCAATCCCGTCGGGTCCGGCTTCATCTCTTCGACATCCTCGCCGCCAACTATGACCTCGAACCGTCCGTCCAATCCATCGCGCCGAAGAACACGTTCGATGCGCCGACGAAACTTCGACGACACGATGCCCAGCGCGATGTTCTGCCGCTCCAACGCATCGACCATTGAAGGCACGAACTCGAACATGGCGATCAAGTCGTGCAATATCACATCTGCTCGCTCTATGAACAGCCGCATAAACTCATCCCCATGTGCCGTGTGTTCATCGCCCGCAAGCGCGGTCAGCGTGCGCGGCAGCGACAAGCCTATCGTATGGCGTATGGCGTCATCCGTGGCAGTGGGAAGCCCAAGTCGTCTCAGCGCATAGTTCGCACACTCGATTACGCCGTCGGAGGAATCCGCCAGCGTATAGTCGAAGTCGAATATGACGCTTCGAATCCCGACACCTTCCACTATCCTTCTCATCCTGTCTATCCTGTTAGCCCCGTTCACAGTTTAGCCCCGTTCACAGTCCCATCAGCTCGGCGAGCGTCTTTAGGTCCGGCACTTCAAGGTCTGCGCCCGAATCGCCATCCGACGGATTGCCTGATGCGCTGCCCTCGCGCTCCAATCCGGCGTGCCTGTTCACCCACACCGCATCCATGCCGAAGCTCTTAGCCGCCTCTATGTCTAGCTTGACGCTCTCCGCCACATGCAACACTCGCTCCTTAGGGATACCCATGCGCTCGACTGCCAGAGCGAAGTTGTTGTGCGAGGGCTTGTATGATCCCGCCTGCTCCGCCGTGACGATATAGTCGAAATCCACATTCAGCGTTCGCGCCGTTCCTGCGAACAGGTCGTCATCCACGTTAGAGATGATGCACAGCCTGTACCTGCTCTGGAAACGCAGTAATGCGTCAACCGTATCCGGGAAAGGCTGCCAGCTGCCGAGAGATTCGGCAAGGCACTCCACCTCGGACATAGCCGGGACGAATTCCAGGCGAGTGCAGATGCCCCTCACGGTTGCGCGCAGCACCTCTCGATATCGCCGGTACTCGCCGGATTTGCCCGCCCTCTCAATCTCCGCGTACAGCTCCATCAGCTCCGCGTCGCTCACCTCTATGCCATGCGCCCTCATGACTGGCCTAAGCGCATCTGCGATTCCGGACTCCCAGTCGATTAGAGTTCCGTAGCAATCGAAAGTCAGCGCCCTGTACTTCTCAAAATTCAGCATTCCCGTCCCCTTTTCCTAGCTTCTTAGTCCTATCAATCGATGTTCGAAACTCGTCCCTCTACTTCAAGCTTGATCAGGTGCGCGCGTATCTGGCTCCGCGCCGTCTCCATCAGTTGCGGATGGATATTCCCGGCGTAGATGGCGTCCAGCAACGCGTCCACGCTCCGGTTGCCGGCATCTACCAGAGCGACAATCTGCTCTTCGCGCGCCAGGCGGTGCGTAATCAACTCGTTAAGCTTATCCTGTGGCGTATTGATAATGGGCCCATGCCCCGGCGCGATCATCCGCGAGTCATACCGTTGCAACTTCCGCATAGATTCGATGTATGCCGTCATGTCCCCGTGCTCCGGGCTGATGACCGTTGTGCCCGTACCCAGAATCATATCCCCGCTGAAGAGCACTCTCGTCTGCCGGTGCAGGATGCACAGACTGCCGAGCGTATGTCCCGGCGTGTGTATAAACTCCAGTGTGGCGCCGCCGAGCTCCAGTGTATCGCCGTCGCCCACGACAACGTCAATACCCACACCATCTACGTTTTCAGGATCGCCCGCAGGATCGGCAGTGCGTTGAAATGGCACATCCTCCGCGCGTGACGAGGAAGACTCCGACTCGATTGCCTCGCGCTCCGCCGCATTACAAGTCACTGCGCCTCCCGTAGCCTCGCGCAGGCGCACTGCTCCGCCGATATGGTCGCCGTGCCGGTGCGTAAGCACGATTGCCGCGACATCCGGCGCGCCCAGCGCCCGCCAGTGCCCTAAGTACGCCTCGATTTCTTCGTCCTTGCCGTACGCGGTATCGATAATGGCTGCGCGCTCACTGCCGACTACCAGATAGACATTGGGAGCGTACACGCCTTGGTGCGCGCCCTCTCCTACGACCATCTGATGGATGGCGGGGGCGATTTCTTCGATCGCTGTTTTCATTTCCGTCTCCCTGCACTCTGACTCCTGACCGAGAGCAATCAGGTCAATTCAAAATAGAGCACCCTGAGATGGAATTATACTCTAATCCGGACTGTGCGATTCACCCAATGCAGAAGCACCAATGCAGACGTTTGAATAGTGATACATCTCTATACGCATTAGACGTCCAAATCCCCTTTGACATTCATGTTAGCAAGAGTATAATTCGCTGTGCCGTTAATGAAGCCTTAATATAGCCCTTGGAGGGAGCACGCCGATGGACCCCGTCAACCTGTTCGATATGGAAGCTCTTGCGAAACAGACGATGCCCCACAATATGTGGACATTCGTCGATGCCGCGTCTAATGACGAGATAACCAAGCGTAGAAATCGGGAGTCCTTCGAGCGCATCCTCGTGAACGCGCGATTCCTCGCGGACGTCACCGCCCGCGACATCTCCACCACGGTGCTGGGTGAGAAGATCGACTTCCCCGTGATGATCGCGCCAACCGGCGGGCAGCGCCAGGCTCATCATGAGGGCGAGCGCGCCACAGCCACGGGCGCGGGCCGCGCAGGCACCCTCTACACACTCCCCACCAGTTCGGGGTACAGCATAGAGGAGGTCGCAGAGGTAGCCACAGGTCCGCTTTGGTTCCAGCTGTACCATCAGGACGACGAAGTAACCGAAATTCTGGTCAAGCGCGCAAAGCAAGCCGGCTACAAAGCAATCTGCCTCACCGTTGATACGCCCGTCGGCAGCCCGAAAGAGCGTGACGTGCGTAACCTCTATATGGCGCAGCCCGGTCTCCATTGGGGCAGCCTACGCGACAGGCCCGACCTCATCAACCGCAGAAACGTGGGGGTCCCCGACCTTGCGGACTGGGCGCCACCGGACTACGTGGGTCTCACCTGGGACAGGCTGGACTGGCTTCGGGATCTCACAGGCTTGCCCCTCATCGTCAAGGGCATCCGCACCGTTGACGACGCCATCCAGTGCGCTGAGTATGGCGTTGACGGCATCGTCGTATCTAACCACGGCGGCAGACAACTTGACGGCACACCCTCCAGCATTGAGACGCTTGCGCCCATCGCAGAGGCAGTTGGCGACCGTCTGGAGATTTATCTCGACTCGGGCGTGAGGCGTGGTTTGGATGTGCTGAAGGCGCTCTGTTTGGGCGCGCGTGCCGTTCTCGTCGGGCGGCCACTCTACTGGGGCTTGGCTTACGGCGGCGCTGACGGTGTAGAGCACATGCTTAACATCCTCAAGGTTGAGTTTGACCGCGCGCTCGCTTACGTCGGCTGCCGCACCACGGACGAACTACACCCCGGCATCGTTGACATCCCCGATACGAACTGGTGGCCGCGCGGCGGTTAGCCAATCGGCCCCGGCTACGGCAACGCGATGGGCAGGATAGACGAATAGTCCTAATCCTGCCCATCTCTTTAACCATCTTGGTCCCTAAATGCCGAGTATGCCGTGGAACACCTGCCGCCGAATTGCTTAAAGTATCGCCCCCGCCTCCTGGAACTTGGTAATGTCGTCCCAGTCGTAGCCAAGTTCATCGATGAGGACGGCTTCCGTGTCCTGCCCAAGCTCGGGCGCTCCACGCACGATTGCCGATGGCGTCTCGCTGAATGCCACCGGAAAGTTGCAGACGCGGATGGAGCCCATGTCCGGGTGATCGAAGTCCGTGATGTACTTATTCGCGATGACTTGCGGGTCGTCCTTCAGTTCTGCCACGTCTTGTACTTTCGCGTATATGAACCCGTAGCGGCGGAAAATCGCGTCCCACTCCGCGTAAGTCTTGGTGGTGAAGGTGTCCTCGATGAGCGCCAGCAGTTCCGGGACCACTGCTGCGCCGTCCTCGACGCCGTCGAACTTCGGCTCTTCTAGCACGTGCGGGATGCCGAGCGCCTCAACGAATGGGCGCCAGTACCGCTTCGGCTGCGGATTCGATATTCGCAGCCAACTCCCGTCCTTGCATTTATATATATTGTACATATAGTTCCGCACGTCCTCTCGGTTGAGCGTGGGCATGTGGCTGCCGATGAGCAGGTCCATTCCGATGGCAAGCCCTTGCAGCCACATAGTGCTGCTCATGTGCGACACTTCCACTTTCTGCCCGACGCCCTGGTTCTCACGCGCCCAAAGCGCGGACAATATCCCCAAGCATAGGATGATTCCGCCAATCTGGTCAGAGGGAGCACCCCTCACGGATATGGGATGCTTCGCCCAGGGCGGGGTTGCGGACATCATCAGACCTGCTCGCGCCTGGCCGCACGCGTCGAGCGATGGCATAAGCGCGTCGGGACCTTCCGGCCCGAACCCTGATGCAGATGCGTAAATAAGGCGAGGGTTGATCCGCTTCAACGTGTCGTAGTCCATGGACAGTCGCTCCGCAACGCCGTTGCGGAAGTTCTCGATGACGACATCCGCCTCTCCCACCAGTTTATGAACAATCTCCAATCCTTCCTCGGTCTTCAAGTTCACCGCAATGCCGCGCTTGTTGCGGTTGCAGGTCTCGAAGTAGGCGTTGCGACCGTTGGGCATCCCTGCCTCCGCCGACTCGATTGAAGATACGGCGCGTCCCACATCGCCGTCTAGCGCCTCCAGCTTGATTACATCCGCTCCCATGTCTCCGAGCATGGAAGCCGCTACAGGCCCGAACTGCCACATTGTCCAGTCCAGCACTTTCACACCGGATAGCGGTCCATACTTCTGAGTATTCTGTGATAGGGTTGCGTTGCCGTTCATATCCCCCTCCGAGTGCTTGTTCTAAATCACATCAAATCACATCAAATCACATCAAATCACATCGTCAACTTGCGCCCCAGTGTAGCATATCCCTATTCTCCATAGTGCTCGCGCGTGTCGTTCCCCGCCTTGGCTGTTCGTGGGCTGCTTGAAATCTGCATTCCTTCCTCGCCTGTCTTGAACCTGCGAAGCGCTAATGCTATCGTGAATATACATCATTGCCTTGAGCATGCCGGCGCACCACAGCGATGGAGGTGCTATGCACCAATTCGAGCATGAAGACACCCAGCGTGAAGGCGATCAAGCGGACTTCACCGGTGGACTCACGTTGCCCGGCGCGGACGGCAAAGTTGTAATCACCTGGCTGCTTCTTGCCATCAACATCATCGTATGGGTGCTCATGCAGCTCGTCGGCGGATTCCTCAATCAGGACGTTGACCTGTTGCTTCGTTTCGGCGCGATGTTCGGCCCGCTCATCGCTACCGGCGAATACTGGCGCTTCTTCACTGCCATGTTTCTCCACGCAGGCATCATACACCTCTTCTTCAACTGCTTCGCGCTTTTCATTTTCGGCAGGCTTGTGGAAGGCGTGTACGGATATACTCGCTTCACTGCCATATACTTGCTGGCAGGGCTGTCCGGCGGTGTCTTCAGCTACATGTTCAACAGAACTGCAATCGCCGTGGGAGCAAGCGGCGCAATCTTCGGCATCCTTGGTGCGCTCGCCGCCTATTTTTTGGTGCATCGCAATACATTCGGGGACATGGGCAGGCGAAATCTCACCGGCATTGCGATGATAGCAGCCATCAACCTCGCCATCGGTCTGCTCATCCCCAATATAGACAACTGGGCGCACTTCGGAGGCATAGCCGGTGGATTCGTGATGGGCTTTGCTCTGGCTCCCCGCTACGTGTACGAACTCATAGGAACGCCTCTTGGGATTGTACGTCAGATAGTCGCGCAGCGTTCGGTCGGGGTGCGCTGGCTGGCTGTTCCGGTTTTCGCTGTGTTGCTTGTAGTCTCCGTCTGGTACATCGAAACGGACGTGTCGGATACTCAGCAGTCGCAAATCCTCGTAGTCCGTGCTGAGCGCCTTCTGCAGGACGGAGACGCCATGGGCGCGCTGGAGCATGCAGAGCGCGCAATAGAGTTGGACTCACTCAGCGGCCAGGCATTTTACACGCGCGGCAAGATTATGGCGCGCATAGGCTCGACGGACCGCGCCAGGTCCGACCTCAGCGCCTCGCTGCGTCTCCCCGGGCTTAATCCCTCGCAGCGCAAAGATGCGATTTCTCTACTTGTCTCACTGCCCTGAACTATCTTGGCAACGTCAATGCTGGGCATCGAAGCTGGGCATCGAAGTTGAAATCCACTATGATACGGCACAAGCATGACATTCTCGACATTCCCAACGTTCCCAAAAGATCGTAAGCAAAAGCGCCGGATTCTACTGGATGCAGTAGAATCGGTACGGGATGCCGTAGCTGCCTGTACCGACGAGTCCGAGCAACTTGGCACACTCGCGCCCGCCGCAGTTGACGCCATACGCGGAGCCGGCTTGTTCACGCTTAAGCTGCCTATGCCACTTGGTGGCGCAGAAGCCGATCCGGTGACTCAGATGGAAGTCATCGAGGAGCTTGCATACACGGACGCCGCTGCGGGATGGTGCCTGATGATTGGGGCGACTGCGATAGGGCGCCCCGGGGCTTTCCTCTGCGACGCCGCCGTCGCCAAGATGTTCGTCGGTGGGCGCATACCGACGGCAGCGACCGCCACCGCGATTTCCGGCAATGCCATCCCGGTTGAGGGTGGCTATGTCCTCACAGGCAGATGGCCATTCGCAAGCGGTGTGCGCCATGCCGAGTGGATGGTCGCGGGCGCAAAGGTTCCGGCTCGCGGCAATACGGAAGAGACCAGCTTGACACTGGTTTATCCCGTAGCAAAGGGCAAGATTCACGACAATTGGCATGTGATGGGGCTTGAAGGCAGCGGCAGCAACGACATTTCCGCAGAGGACCTCTTCGTACCTGCCGAATTCACCTGGGAAACTGCGCTGTGGGAACCCAGGCGCGGCGACGCCATCTACCGCATGGGCAGGCCAGGCTTCGTCGCCAACGAGCATCCCGCAATCGCGCTCGGCATCGCCCGCCGCGCCCTAGACGAGATTATCGTCGGCGCGCCAAATAAGAAGCGCGGCAACCCTCCGACATCGACGCTGGCAGACAGAGAGGCGTTTCGTGGCGACATAGCCCGTTGCGACTTCCGCTTGCGCGCCGCGCGCGCCCTCTCTCACGAAGTCTTTGAACGCGCATATGAAATTACCTGCTCAGGGCAGGTGCCGGACGCAGCGGTTCAGGCGGAAATGCGCGCGGTGTCAGCGCATGTGACCTTCGAGGCTGTAGATGTCACGACCATTGCCTTTCGATACACGGGCGGCTCCGCGATACACCGCAGCCACATCTTGCAGAGGTGCCTCCGAAACATCAACGCCGCCGCGCAGCACTTCATGGTCAGCGACAGTTCCATGGAAAGTTACGGTGCGACTTTGCTGGACATCCCAGACGTCAAGCCCATGGCATAGATTCGCCTAGTTCCGATATCGCAGCCCTATCTCAGCTTGCTCCAGCAGCTGACCGTCGCGTATTTCCTTCACCTCGTCCGCCATCGACAGCAGCGTAGAGTCGTGCGTCGCCGACACCACGCTGATGCCCTGCTTTATCACCATGTCTTTGAACAGTCCAAAAATGGCATGGGCGTTGTTCGAGTCCAGCTCGCCGGTAGGCTCGTCCGCCAATATCAGCGATGGTCGTATCACGATAGCGCGCGCGATGGCGACTCGCTGCTGCTCGCCACCGGAAAGCTCGTAGGGACGGTGGCGAGAACGGGTCCACAATCCTACGATGTCCAGCGCCTCCCGCGTGCGTTCCGCCCGCTCACTCGCGTTCATGCCGCGTATTCGTAGCGGCAGTTCAACGTTCTCAAACGCCGATAGCAGAGGCAGCAGCCCGAACGACTGGAATATGAACCCTATGCGATGGCGGCGCAAGTCTGTAAGTTTCTGCTCGCTCATTTCCGCCAGGTCCTGCTCTTCAAACAGTACCTTGCCGTCGCTCGGCTTATCCAGCCCTGCCATGATGTTCAAAAGCGAAGTCTTGCCGGAACCTGATCTGCCCACTACCGCGATGAACTGACCCGGAAATACGTTGAGGTTCACACCGCGCAGCGCATGCACTTCTTCGGAATCCAGTTCATACTTTCGCTCCACATCAACGGCCGCCAGTAGCCTTTGTATTCTGCTCAACTGATCGTTCCCTTCGGATCCTGTCGTCTATACTGCTAATCCAACTGCTAATCCACGTTGATTTTCTACTGAACGTCGTCCGGTACCAGCGTAACCATTCCGTCAACCGTATCGATACGGGCACGCTCACCGATCTTCAACCTGTCAATGATGTCTCTCGGAATCTGCACCCTGCCGCTGCCGTCCACCAGAATGAACTCTTCCAATGGTTGGTCAGTCGCGGCGGAGCCTGAAAGTCTTTGGTATGTAACCCGGCGTCGCACTTCGGTCGCCATCTTACCGTCACGTATCATCACGACGCGCCCAACTTTGTAGGCGATGTCCGGATCATGCGTGACGATGAGAATCGTCGTGTCCAGCTCACGATTGATCTCGCCGAACAGGTCGAGGATCTCCGCTGCGGTATTGTCGTCAAGCTCACCCGTAGGCTCGTCGGCTAAAAGAAGGGGCGGATGATTTGCGAGAGCAACGGCGATCGCCACGCGCTGCTGCTCGCCGCCGCTCAGCTTTTCGGGTGTGTGCCCCATCCGATGCCCAAGCCCCACAAGCTCAAGCAGCCCTTCGGCGCGCTGTCTGCGTTCACGCGGCGATGTGAAGGTGAGCATCATAGGCAGCGCCACATTCTCCACAGCCGTCAGGTACGGGAACATGTTCCGGCTCG
>JAGGDZ010000278.1 GCA_024648655.1 Chloroflexota bacterium
GGCCTGCTCTTCCAGCAGGGTGATGAAGGAGTTGAGCGTCGGCTGCATCGCCCTCGCATGGGACAGCGCAGCCTCAGTCACATCCACGGGCGACACTTCCCCGGAGCGGATCCGCCCGGCGATCTGTGATATGGTGGATGACAGCAGTTCATTTCCTGCCATGATTATTCACCCCCTCGCTGGCTCGCTGAAGATTCATCGGCGGACGGCATTCGCAGCAGCCGTCCCGACATGGTGTCGGAAATGTCCAGGTCGTCCAGGATCGCCAGTTGCGCCAGGTAATAGTCAATCTCCGGGCGCACCAACTCCAACTCCTCCGCCGAAAGCTCAAACCCGTTGTATTCCCGGATTATTGCCTGCAATGTCTCATTGGAAACACTCATGCGCGCCTCCCGGCTCTTTATTTGCATCCAGGTGCCTTTCGATTGCGAAAGAAGCAGCCTCCCTTCGCTGGCGCGAGTGTAGGCGAATAAGGAACTTAACGCAATCGAAACATTCGGGCGGTAACCTTCCCGGTACAATGGCTTCAGAGAAATCGCGTCTGAGAGTGTGGGACATTTCTCAAGCGTTCTCCCAAGAACTTGCCAACCGTTCATCCAGGGCTTGTCGAAGGATGAACGGGTTACGCAGAAGGATCTCGCCCGCCCTAATGAGCGGATGATGACTGCCAGAAGTATTACAATCCGCACTAAAGCCTAGTATCATAAAGCTGGGATACGCTTAACGCACTGCTGGCCGGTGTATTTACAGCATTCCGCCGGAGGGGACTTGCGGAATCTGGCGAACTTCCTGGTCCACCTGTTCGGACGCGCCGAAGGCGAAGAAAGCACTCGCCTGCCGGTGGTTCATGACCGCTGTCTGTACTGCGACGAGCTTATTCGCGACTCCCACTCTTACCTGACCTCCCGCGTCTGCCCCTTCTGCCGCTTCCACTACACCATCACCGCCCGCGAGCGCATCGAGCTGCTGGCCGACCGGGGAACCTTCAAGGAGTCCCACAAGTACCTCAGTTCCGTTGCTCCCCTGTCCTTCGCCCACCGCGGACGCTAC
>JAGGDZ010000301.1 GCA_024648655.1 Chloroflexota bacterium
GTCTGAGGGGGCAGTTTCTTTAGTCAGTTTTTGCGGCGGCGCTCTCAATGGCGTCCAGGCTACTCCACTTGATAGCAAGTCCAAACTTCCTGCCGAAGACTCGCGCCACCACCGGCAGTACATCGGACACTTCAACCTCACGTCCCAATTCCCGCGCCATTGAGGTAACCTGCGCGCCGGGCATGCCGCATGGGATGATGTGCGCGAAGTATGACAGGTCGGGGCTTACATTGAGTGCGAAGCCGTGCATTGTTACGTGGCGGCTCACACGCACGCCGATGGCTGCTATCTTCGCGTCGTCCAGCCAGACACCGGTTGGCTTACCTTCGGTGTGAGCGTGGATCCTGTATTCGGCGAGCGCGGCAATAAGCGTTCGCTCAAGCGTCCCCACGTATTCACGCACGCCGCCACCCCAGCGCCGAAGGTTAACTATAGGATAGCCAATAAGCTGTCCGGGACCGTGATATGTCGTCTCCCCGCCCCTGTCAGTGATATGAGTCTCGGCATTCAGACGCTTGAGCACAGCAGAAGAGGCGAGGATGTCGGATTGCTTGCCTCTGCGCCCCAGCGTATAGACGTGCGGGTGATCCAATAGAAGTAAGAGGTTGGGCAGTTCGCCGGCAACGACCCGTGAATGCAGGCGGCGCTGCAATTCGTAGGCAGTCTGAAAGTCAAGGGTGCCGAGCGACAAGACGAAGCAGGCGTTCATCTAGTATATTCCGGTGTCATCGGAGATCGCTTCCAGACGCTGCTTGACTCCATTGGCGAACTCTGAGGCTTCCGCGCCGTCCATGATGCGGTGGTCGAACGTGAGGCAGATGTTCATCATGGAGCGAATGCCGATTGCGTCTCCAATTACGACAGGGCGTTTCAATATCGCTTCAGTGGTGAGAATCGCAGCCTGAGGATGGTTGATGATGGGCTGAGAAGCGATTGAGCCGAGCGCACCGGTATTGTTCAGGGTGAATGTGCCGCCCTGCACGTCTTCCACGCCGAGCTTGCCCTGCCGAGCGCGCGTGGTCAGGTCGGCGGCGCGCGCCGCTATGCCCGCGACGCTGAGAGTGTCGGCGTCTTGCAGCACAGGCACTACCAGTCCGTCGGGCGCAGCCACCGCAATGCCGATGTTGATGCGCTTCTTCAGTATGATGACATTCTCGCCCCACGACGAGTTGAGCAGCGGGTTCTCGCGCAGGGACTCCGCGACTGCCTTGACCACGAAGTGCAGATATGTCAGGTTGACGCCCTCGCGCTGCATAAACTCATCCTTGAGCGCCTCTCTTCTGCGGACCAGGCCGCTTACATCGACTTCTGTGATTGACCACGCAGTGGGAATCTCCGACGCGCTGCGCTTCATGTTCGCGGCAATCATGCGGCGCACAGGGGACAGCGGAAGCCGTTCCTCGTCTAAGTCGTCCAAAACGTCGGACTGCGCTGCCACAGGAGGAGCAGGCGCAGAGATAGCTACCGCTGCGTCAGCCCGGGATTCGATGTACACAAGCACATCTTTGCGTGTAACGCGGCCGTTGATGCCTGTGCCGTCAACCTGCTCCAGGTCTATGCCGTGTTCATTTGCGAGTCGCTGCACCGCCGGGGAATAGCGCCTGCGACGACGACTTTCGGGCGAAGTGTCGGAGGTCGGCTCGTTCTGAGAGGAGAAGCCGACCACATTGCCGGAGCCGGTAGGACCGACGGGCGCAACATCCTTCAGAAGGACGCCAATACGGTCGGCAGCTTGCAGCTGTTTGGATGCCTGAGGAGGAGATTCGGCGGGAGGAGCCGGCTCAACAGCATCTGCCGTCCGAATGGATGCGATAGGCGCGCCCATAGGAAGCGTCTGACCTTCTTCGGCGAGTATCTCTGTGACGACACCGGAGACGGGTGATGGGACTTCCATGCTCACCTTATCCGTCAGCACTTCTACGAGGGGGTCGTATCGTTCCACGCTGTCGCCCACTTGCTTGAACCACTGGACGATAGTGCCTTCGGTGACGGATTCGCCGACTTGCGGCAGCTCTATTATCATAGCTTTACCCTTGGGCATGACTTTACCTTCGGCTTACCTTCGGCATCACACCACTCCAGCATCCCATGCCCCGCTAGTACGCCGCCAATCGGCGTATGGCGTCTGCAATCTTGGTCGAGTCGAGCATATAAAGCGCCTCCAGTGGCGGGCTGAAGGGCATGGCAGGTACTTCGGGGCCGGCAAGCCGCCTGACGGGAGCATCGAGGTACTCGAAAGCATCTTCGGCTATCGTGGCAGCGACCTCGCCGCCGATGCCCCCTACTTTGTTATCCTCATGCACGACCAGCGCCTTGCCGGTCTTCATCGTGGATTCCAGCACGCATGCCAGGTCCATAGGGCGCAGGGTACGCAGATCAACGATCTCCACATCGATGCCTTCGCCTTCCAGAGTCTGCGCCGCCTCAAGGCAGTGGTGCACCATCAGTCCGTAGGTGAATACGGACACATCATCGCCCGCGCGCTTCACGTCCGCCTTGCCTATCGGGATCGTGTATTCCCCTTCAGGCACTTCGCCGCGCACCAGCCTGTAGGTGCGCTTGTGCTCCAAGAAAATCACGGGGTCGTCGTCCCGGATAGCGCTCTTAAGCAAGCCCTTGGCGTCATAAGGCGTCGCCGGCGTAATCACCTTGAGGCCGGGCGTATGGCAGAAGTAAGCCTCCGCCGACTGAGAGTGATAGAGCGCGCCGCGAACGCCGCCGCCCTCCGGGGCGCGCAGCACAAGCGGAACACTCAGCTTGCCGTTGCTGCCGTAGCGCGCCCGCGCCGCCTCGCCCACAATCTGATTGAACACAGGCCAGATGAAGTCCGCGAACTGAATCTCCGCGATGGGTCGCATGCCGTGCATGGCGGCTCCCAGCGCCATTCCCGCGATGGACGACTCGGCAATCGGCGTGTCTATGACGCGCTCCTCGCCAAACCGGTCAACGAAACCATCGGTCGCCAGGAATACGCCGCCGCGTATGCCAACATCTTCGCCGAGCACGAACACGCGCTCATCGCGCGCCATCTCTTCGCGCATCGCCTCGCGCACCGCTTCCAGCACATTCATCTCAGCCATATTGATGTCCTGCCTATGGCGTTCTTGTGGTAGGTGGTAGTAAGACCCTGCGATCTAATCACCCACACCCTAGCCTTCCCCATCGATACTGAAGGAACAACCTCAGCCCGCATACACATGCTGGAAAAAGTCATCGGTTTGCGGATAGTCTGCCGCCTCGACCGAATCGGTAACGGCGTTCACCTCGGCGCGCGCGTCGGCGTATAATCGCTCCTCTGCGGCACTATCCAGAATCCCCATTGCGGTAAGGCGCTCGCTGAACAGTTTCAAAGGGTCGCGCAACCGCGCCTCTTCGATTTCCTCGCGCGGTCGATAGCGCGTGTCGTCATCGTCGCTGGTGTGCGGCAAGTATCGCTCGACCCGCGCTTCGATCAGTGTGGGGCCGCCTCCGGCGCGCGCGCGCACCGCCGCTTCGGACACCGCCTCATACACGGCAACCACATCGCACCCGTCGATGGAAATGCCGGGCATGCCGTAGCCTTCCGCGCGACTTGCGACGCTATCGATAGCCATCTGCCTATGCTGCGGCACCGAAGTCGCGTACTTGTTGTTCTCGCACATGAATATGACAGGCAGGCTGTGTATCGCGGCGAAGTTCATAGCCTCGTGCGAATCTCCGAAGCTCGATGCGCCGTCGCCGAAATAGGCGATGACGATTGCGTCTTCCCGACGCATCCGAATCGCGAGCGCTGCGCCAACGGCTTGTGGGAGCTGCGTAGCGATCACATTCGACAGGTTGATGAGTCCCAGCTCAGGGTAGGCGCCGTGAGTGGGGAACTGGCGCGCACCGCTGAGTGGCTCACCGACCTTCGCCGTAAAGCCCAGCATAATCTCGCGCGGGGACATGCCCAGCGTGAGCATCACGGCGAGGTCGCGGTAGTAGATGTAGAATTGATCGGTTCCACGCCGCAGCGCGTAAACGCTTCCAATCTGAGCCGCCTCATGCCCCTGCGAGGATGCCATGATAGCGGCCTTGCCCTGCCGGTTTAGCATCCAGATGCGCTCGTCCAACGTGCGCGAGAGCGCCATCTTGCCGTAAATTTCGAGCAGAGTTTCGTTGTTTAGCGCGTCTGCCATAGGTCTATTCCGTAACTTCCATCAAGGTCGCTCCTTGCCTCAATTATAAGAGCCGCCTCATCATCGCGTCAAAAGCTCTTCTTCATCCTGCCCATCATCCTGCCCATCATCCTGCCCATCATCCTGCCATCGATATTAGCCGCTTTCTCTCAGGCACAGGGCTACGGCAGTAACGACAGTGGACGTTGCGAGGCTTAGGCAGCCGCCAATTATGATGTCTAAATTATGATGTCTATCGGAACGAGGGGCACATGCCATTTTGCTATCATCACAAATATGGGGATGCCGTATGTGGCATACGCGGCGCAACCCAGAATGAAACTGTTCAGCAGCGTCCGTTCGGGTAGTCTGTCTGCACGGCGAGAAGGTTATAACAACTTCTGCGTGATGTAAAACGGCGCTTCGTAATCTCAGCGGCGTGGGCGTATAATGAGCACATGACAACACCAACACTCCTATCCTTTGCACTTGCGTAGGCATTTGCACTTGCGTAGGCCGAGGATAGCCTTCCCTCATCGAATGGGAAGGAACGGAATGGGAAGGAACGCGCCAATCGAAAAGAGTAAGTTATGAAATTCGCACTTATTACACATCTGCCGTGGCCCGAGGACACCAATGCGCGCAACATCGTGGAGCAGACGATAGAGGATGTCGCTCTGGGCGAAGAGCTTGGCTTCCACAGCGCTTGGTTCGCGGAGCACCACTTTACGCGCTATGGTATAGGCTCTTCCGTGCTTGTGTTCGCCGGCGCGATTGCCGCGCGCACCAGCAAGATTCGGCTGGGCACGGCAGTGTTGGTTCCTCCGCTGCACAACCCCATTCGCCTCGCCGAGGACACTGCCACGCTCGATCTCATCAGCAACGGCAGGCTGGATGCAGGCTTCGGGCGCGGCGCTTCCAAGAGCGAGTTCACGCCCTATGGCGTGGACCACAGCGACACGCAGGCGAGTTTCCAAGAGTCCGTCAACATGATTCGCGGCATGTGGACCACGCCGGAGTACACGCACAAGGGGCAGTTCTACAGCGTGCAGCAAGCGAACCTTGTGCCGCAACCGGTGCAGCGACCACACCCGCCCATATACATCGCCGCAACGCGCACGCCGGAGACGCTTGAGTTCGCCGTGAAGAACGGCTTTCCCACTATGATTGGCTTGACCGTGGACAACGCGCCGGCAATCGAGCTTTGCCACCGGTACGCAGCGATGTCCGCTGAAGCGGGGCACAACGTAACCACGGCAGACATTCCCTTCTTCCGATACACATACCTCGCGGAGACAGAAGAGAAGGCGCGAAGCGAAGCGTATAAGTCGCTGAACTGGGTCATAGACTTGCTGCAATGGCGCGGCACGCTCAACGGCGCAAGCGAGGCGTCGCACAGCATCGACGAATGGCGGAGGACGCGCGCCAAGCCGTCCTTGACGTTCGACCATGTCGCGGAACATCGATCCATCATCGGCACGCCGGAGCAGTGCGTGAAGAAAATCAAGGCGCTGCAGGCGCAGGGCATCGAGTACTTCGGATGCAACTTCGCGTTCGGTGGAATGCCCCGAAACAAGGTCAAGACCGCCATGCGTCTGTTCGCGAAAGAGGTTATGCCGCAGTTCTAAGGATGACAAAGGGTTGCAAGTATTATGAGCTTTATATTATCTTATACTTTCATTAAGTGAAAACCAATGAATTTGTGGAGTTTTAGTTAGCAGGGCGGTAGTGAGGTTACTGCCGCAACTCGGAATCCACAATCGGCAGCAAAGTATTCTAAGGGGTAAGAGCTTATGCGTATCTCAGATATACAGCGCGAATTCATATTGGTGGATTACAAGACAAAACACTTGGAGTTCATTCAGCAGGGGATAGACCGCATGGGGAACAACTCCATCCTGCTGAAGGGTTGGACGATCATTCTCTCCGCAACGATATTAGGGCTGTTCGCCGAGCAGGCGAACACGACTATAGTCGCTATTGTCGTATGCGCGCCCGTGATAGGCTTCTGGGTTTTGGATGGCTTCTTCATATCGCAGCAGCGCCTCCATCGCGCGCTTCACAACTATGTGCGAAACCTGCCCGAGGAAGAGGTCGATTTCTCTATGGACACCAGCGAACAAGAGCGAGACCCGCAAAACGGGCTGGTCAATTCAATGATTCGGTCGCACCTGGTTCTGTTTTACATTCCACTGCTGATAGTAGTCTTAGCTCTAGGAGTCGTAGCCGGATAGCCGGTGGTCAGTCGTCTAATGCCTATTGACGTCTAATGCCCCTCGTCTAAAGTCTATTCTATTGACAGCAGCCATTGGAAACTATATCAAAGTATGTCCATCGAGCGTTTTGGCTTGCGAATAACATACCGCAGGGAGTTTAGCGATGACAGAGGGATTGGAAACGAGGGTTGCGCGGTTAGGAGGAGAGGTCGCTCACATCGTCAAGTAGTGATCGAAGGTATCGATAACCGGCAACTCGCAACCGTGTGTCTGCAAGCTGCCACACTGTTAGCCCACGCCGTTGGCAATGAAAGCGGCGAATGTAGCGCCTGTCAATAGTTGACTCCTAATCGCCTCGGGCATCAGGTTAGAAAATGTCGACGATCTTCACATACAATAATCCATTGGTCCCGACAGTGCTTATCATTGTCGCAGGCATGATGATAGCAATTTACGGAATGGCGCGGCCGGCTGCTCCCGTTCCAGTCCCTATAGAGACGCCCACAGCGACCATTACGCCCACCGCCACGCACACAGCGACGCCCACACCTACGCCCGAGCCTGCCGCCGCTGCAAACACGGCGACGCGCACGGCAACGCGTACCGCCACAAACACGGCGACGCGCACGGCAACGCGCACCGCCACAAACACGGCGACGCACACTGCCACAAACACGGTGACGCCTACCGCCACAAACACGGTGACACCTACCGCCACGCACACGGCGACGCCCACGGTGACGCCTACCGCCACGCACATGGCGACGCCCACACCTACACATACACCTGAA
>JAGGDZ010000239.1 GCA_024648655.1 Chloroflexota bacterium
GCGTGAACCTCGCCCTCGTTGACCGTCAGGCTGATTCCCTTGAGGATTTCAGTGTCTTCTATCGAAACGTGCAGATCGCGTATTTCAAGCATTTTCTTTTGCGCTTATCCTCGTTCGTAAACTATTGGTCTATCTATGCGGGCTAGGTCGTCGCACCTGCTGGGAGCGCCTTGATACCGGCTGTGGCCTGTTTCGACTCTCCAATCGTGCTATCAGTTCCTCAGCGTCTTGTAGTCCCTTCGCAACCGCCGCGCCCATAAGCCAGTCCTCATAAAAGTTTGTGTGCATACTGCCAGCGGATCTGTACAGATACAAGGCTCTTACAGGGTTGTCTGTCTCATAGGCTAAATCCGCGGCTACGTCATTCAGGTCTTGGTGTCTTTCGTTTGGCCAGCCTCTATATTTGGCAACAGACTTCAGATAATGCGCTATCGCTCCCCATATCATCTCCGATGCCAGAAACAATTCGCCCGTCTCGAATTCCTCTTCGGCCCATCTCATAAGCAGATCGCTTATCTCCAGATGCCGCTCTATCCGCTCCTGCGTCATGCCCCGCCATTGAATCTGTCTAAGTGTCTATCCATGAGAGAGCGAGCGTCCCTGCGATCTCTCTCATGCATTTTCTCCAATCTCTTCTTTGATTCCTGTCTTCGCAACGCTTCCCGTTCTCTGCTTAGCTGGGACTCACGGACTTCAGGGGCAGGCTTACTGCGATTCTCCATCATGGAAATCCACTTTCTAGCGTCGTCCAGGCCACCCTCGACCAGCCAACTCGTGTGATGGGACCCGTAGAACTTTATCGCCAAGCCGCCTTCCATTGCCAGATTAAGCGATATCGCTTCACCCGGTTCCTCGGTTTCGAACGCCAGATCCACAGATATATCATGGAGGTCTCGCTTAGTTTCCGTCGCCCAATCCCGCTCTTCTCCGACCATCCTCAGATAGCTATGTACAGCCTCCAGGCCCTTTTCGCACGCCTTGTAGAGATCGTCGGCCTCAAGATACCGGTCGGCCTCATCCAGAAGGCGCAGGCTTGTTTCGGCTTGGTTGGCTGTTTTGGCCTGGGTCATGGGTTAGCCCACTGTGCCTTCGAGGCTGACGCGCAGTAGCTGGCTTGCCTCGGCGGCGAACTCGAAGGGGAGTTCCTTGAAGATGCCCCGGCAGAAGCCGTTGATTATCATGTAGTTGGCCTCTTCCTGGTCTATGCCGCGCTGCTGGAGGTAGAAGAGCTGGTCGTCGTTGACCTTCGAGGTCGTCGCCTCATGGCCCATCTGGGCCGTCGGGTTCCTGACCTCGATGTACGGGACCGTGTGCGCGCCGCACTCGCTTCCGATGAGCAGGCT
>JAGGDZ010000311.1 GCA_024648655.1 Chloroflexota bacterium
TGAGGCAAACACTCCAGCGGAGCCTGTTCAGGATGATACGAATCAGCGTGTCATGGCAGCTTTCTAGGAGTTTCAGAGGAATGCTGCCAGACGCTTGGCAGACTCCGCCATAGGAGCGACAGCAGGAACAGGCGCTACCTGTCTCGACACCTGAATTGGGCAATGGAAGAAGCCACAACGGAAAATGGTTACGCCCGAGTCATAGAAACTCTTATGAGCATATTTTTAGGAGACTTGCCGTCTGCTGTCGAAAGCAAGCTAACGGAAATCAAAAGCATGCGGATAGCGGGGCCGACGTTGCTGACTCGCTTGAGTGCGCCGCGCGAGCGCTATCGTCTTAATCCCCCTGGGCAGACCGACAACGTAGCGCCTACGCCACATGTCGTCCGAATTGTGTGTACAGATGGTCTAGTCAAGCGATGGTGTGATGATTGTAGCGTTCACATTTGGCGCTGTATCGCCAACGCCGATTCTTTAAGTCGCATATATTTCGAATAAGCTCAATAAGGATCGAGGGCAACCAACTCAAATGATGGTGCGCTCCACTTAGTTGGGACATTAGAATCCATAGGCGAGTTAACCTCAAAGAGTGTGTAAATAGGTCAGACGGTGTAACCTTCTCTGAACAAAACGGGTTTGATATCCCAAAAAAAGGAGGCACACCGTCCATGAGTAAGAGAACCACTGAAGGCATAGTAAAGTCAAGTCCCGAGTGGGACGAACTGGAAGACTGGCTGAGAGGGAGTATGCAGAAGCTGATCCAGGAGACACTCGAAGAGGAGGTAACCGGATTTTTCGGCAGGGTGAAGTCGGCGCGGCGCTCGGATGCGGACAGCGACTCGTGTTACCGGAACGGATACGCAAGACCGAGGAAGCTGACGCTGAGCGGCGGGACGATAGAGTTGAGAATGCCGCAGGTGCGCAACACTGACGAGAAGTTCGAGAGCGGGCTATTGCCTCAGCAGGCTATTGCCGCTGTTCGCCAAGAGGACGGCGAAGGTGTCCGATCTGATACCGCAGTTGTATCTTCATGGTCTGTCAGAGGGCGACTTCGACCTGGCGCTGCGAGGGTTGCTTGG
>JAGGDZ010000430.1 GCA_024648655.1 Chloroflexota bacterium
TGTCCATCTCGTTTCTCGGTATGAAGCGCATGTAGTTCGCGCGGAAACCACGCGACGGCGCCGGGAAGCTGATAGATACCAGCATCTCACCGCGCCCAAGCACGTTGCTGCCGGGACCGGTGCAGAAGTCCTCTACCGTCACCTGACGGGTACCGCCGGGACCCTCTATGTTGGCGACTGCATTGTGCGCGATCATCGCAGGGATGGAGTCGCCGCTGGGCGTGGAGTTGCAAAGATTGCCGCCAAAAGACGCCCGCCCCTGAATCTGCGTGCCCCCAATAAGGGATGCCGCGTCAATCAGGCCGGGATATGCCCGTGCTATTGCCGCATTGCCATAAATCCTGTAACAAGGAACAGCCGCTCCGAGAGTCAGTCCTCCCTCTGGATCGTATGTAATCTCGTTCAGCTCAGGTATGTTCTTGCCGTCCACGACGAGGCTAACGTCGTCAAATCTGCCACCTCTTAGCTGTACGAGCAGGTCGGTCCCGCCCGCCAATATGCGAGCGTTGCCGTTCGCCTCATTTAGCAGTTCAACTGCCTCTCTAACCGAGTGGGGACTGGCGAAATCTATCCAGTGCAAATTCCCACCTCCTTTCTCGTTTTTTTCAAATCCTAGTGTCTCTCGCCCTTTTCAGGGCATTCTCCCACAAACGCGAATAGTATATCAGACCTCTTTTTTTTGAACAACGCCTACGCAGACGGGACCCTCTAATAATTTGCCTTAAGGCTACACGTTCAACCGGCTACCTGTTCAACCAGACCCTACCGCGCTCAATCATCGTGTCCAGAGCGTAAGCCTGCCGCGTGGCGTGTCATGGCAGATTAGCCCGGCTGCGGTACCGTACCGCTAACACCCTCTTCTTCCAGCGCACAAATTGAATCCATGTCCATCCCCAACAGTTCGCCGAAAACCTGCTCGTTGTGCTCCCCCAGTCGCGGTGCGTGCCAGCGTACACCGGGTGCTGTACCAGACATTTTCCATGCCGCTCCCGGCATGAAATACGGCCCGCAGGACGGGTGGTCAACGAACTCCAGTATGCCTCGCCCTTGGTAATGGGGATCGTTGAATATCGCTTCTCCGGTCATAACAGGAGCGGCTGATATGCCTGCGTCCTGCAGCAAATGCATGAGGTCGTACACCGACTTGTCCCGAGTCCAGGCGGAAATCACTGTATCCAGAGCATCGTGATTCCGATGTCGCGCAAGTACGTCTTCGTAGTCCGGATCAGTCGCAAGGTGCGACATTTCCATCGCCACACACATCTTCTGCCACTCGTCGTCGTCCGCGACCGCAATCGTTATCCACTCGTCTTCGCCTTGGCATGGATATGCGCCATGCGGCGCGTACACCGGATGTCTATTGCCGCGATTCTCCGCACGTCTGCCGTTTGTCTGAAATCCCAGCAGGTGTTCCCCGATGGTCATAATCGCCGACTCAAGCTGTGACACATCGATGAAACAGCCTTCTCCCGTTCGCCGCCGCCGCCATAGCGCAGACAGCGTTGCCCCTGCTGCATGTGCCCCGCTGATAGGATCTCCAAAGTTAACGCCCGACTTCACCGGCGCGCCATCATCGCGATAGCCGTTCATCGAAGCAATGCCGCCAAGCTGCTCTTGCCCGATGCCGTACTGGATGAAGTCTTTCCATGGCCCCGTGCTGCCGAACGCGGGCATCGACACCATAATGATGTCCGGGCGAACCGCCCTCAACGCATCGTAGCCAAGGCCGCGCCGCTTCATCAAGCCCGCCCGGAAGTTCTCGATGACCACATCACTAATGCTCACTAGCTCCTCGATGAGCGCCTTGCCCTTTGGATGTCGCATTTCTGCCGTGATGCCCAGCTTGCTCATGTGCAAAGTATTGAACCAGCCGCTTCGATTCCATGGGTCGTTTCCCCGCTCCCCGTCCGGCAAATTACCAGAACCGACTATCATCCGATGCGGGTCCCAGGCGCGCACAGATTCCACTTTGATAACCTCTGCGCCCATGTCCGCAAGCAGCTTCGTTGCATGCGGACCCGCCCAAATCCGTGAGAAGTCAAGAATGCGAATGCCTTCAAGTGCGCCGCTTGCTGCCTGCGAATCATTCATGCGCTGCTATCCCTTTTCTGCTGGATATCCACATGTTAGCCTACTTGATGATATTCTCAACACCCCGAATTGCGTCAAAATAAACTCTGCCACCTGCGCGCCAACCAAAGGAGTATCGATTTGCTGACTATATCCAGAGCGTTTGCCGACGAGATGATCGCCCACTCACAACAGGAAGACCCCAACGAGTGCTGCGGAATGCTCGCGGGCAGAGACGACGTTGTGGAGAATCTGTACCGTATAGCGAACGCCACGCCAAGCCCATACCGCTATGTTATGGAGCCGCAGGAGATGCTCAACGCCATGCGTGACGCAGACTCTAACGAATGGGACATTATCGCGTTCTACCACTCCCACACACACAGCCCGGCGTACCCTTCGCCAACCGATGTTCGCATGGCGCAACAGAGCGGTTGGCTCGGCGATGACATCTATTACATCCTCGTCTCCCTCGAAGACAAGACTAACCCGCAGATTCGCGCTTTTCGCATCATGGAAAGCGGCGATATAGTCGAGCAGGAGTTCTCCATCGCCGACTGAGCCGACTTCCGACTTTCGTTCGCGGTGAACCTGTCGAGCCGTGATTCCGCACACGGTCTCCATATTTCATGTATTTCATGCCATGTTGCATCAAGCCCCTCTCTGAACTAACCTTCCTCACCCCTGTTGCGTTTCATTTCGTGAGAGGCTCACATTATCCATAGCATTATCCGCAAGCATTATTCGCAGCAAGATTATAGGAGAGCAGTTATGAAAAAGAAACTGTTAGGAGGCTTACTCGTCGTCGCTATTCTCGCCACCGCGGGCATAGTAGCCACGAGAGTGAACACCGCGGAAGCCGTCTCCAATCCCCGCGCGGAACAGGGAAGCGCATTCGTCCAGAACGGCGTTGACGCCGGGCAAGTCAAGTCAACCTCTAAGTCATTCATCGGTATCGCCATCACCTCGGTTCCCGAAGACGACGACACGGTCGGCGCGCTCATAGTCCGAGTCGTCGGGGGAAGCCCGGCGGACGGCAAATTGCAGGTCGATGACATCATTACCGCCATTGACGGCGATTCGGTCGGCGGTGCGCGCGATGTGGTTCGCATTGTCCGCGAGCATTCTCCCGGCGACGTCATCGTTCTCAGCATCGTGCGAAATGATACAAGCATGGTGGTCAACATCACGGTCGGCGAACTGGAAGAATCACATCGGGAGGGGAGAGACGGCAAGCGTGGTAGTCGCGGTTATAGCCACCTTGGCAAATCTGCCGAGGGATTCGTCCTGTCCGACACCCGTTACATGACCGACGACGGCGTGAAGACGGTCCGAAAAGCAGCAGGTACGGCGCAGAACATTAACGAGAGCGCAGGTACATTCGACCTTCTCCTTCGAGACGGCTCCGAAACCCTGTCATTCACCATCGACGAGGACACCAAGATAGCCATAGACGCCGTTGAAGGCGAGCCAATCCTCTCCGACCTCAGTGCGGACGCCACTACGATGGTCACACAGGTCAAGTATCCTGACGGTACTAGCCGGGTTCAGAGCCTAGTTCAGGGCGAATTCTCGCTGATGATGCACTCCATACTCAGGCGTCACGGCTTTGACGGGATGCCTCGCGTCAGGCGGGACGACTCCGACGGCTTCTCACCTCGAAGCTTCTTCTTCAGGTGGGGCAGCAGCGATGACAATGACGACGATGGCGGACGGCATGGCAGAAGGCGCGGATACGACTAACTCGACCTCAGCAATTCCTTGACAGGGAATCCGTCCAGCCACTAATCTGATTAGTGAGAACATTTACAATCATAGTCAAAGGCAACGACGGAGACGAGTAAGAGGGCGCATCCGGCACAGCGAGTCTGAAGCGGCGCAGTGGATTTGTCCACAAGCCGCACGGTGAGAGCAGACGCACGGGATACCCTCCGAAAATCCCTCCCGAGCCGCGTACCGAAATCCTATGTCCGAGAAACGGGCTGTACAGGGTAGTAGGCTGCGACGGGCTCGCCCCACGTTAGCAGGGCGGGGGTATGAACACGTACCCCGATGAGCGCATCGTGCGCGGCTTGTTGTCGCGTCGGTGAAGCAGGGTGGTACCGCGAGCCATCAATTCCATTTCAGGATATTGAGCGCCCGTCCCTACATTGATGTGGGACGGGCGTCATGCTTTGTCCAATATCAGAGCGCCGACAAATCGACACACTGACCAACGATGCAAGGAGAACACAGAAAATGTCAAACCTGAGCCTCTACGACACGACACTGCGGGACGGAACGCAGGGCGAAGGAATATCGCTGTCGGTCGCCGACAAGCTCGCTATCTGCAAACGCCTCGACGAGCTTGGCGTGCATTACATCGAAGGTGGCTGGCCCGGCTCCAATCCACGCGACGCCGAGTTCTTCGAGCGCGCCAAGTCCGTGCGCTTTGACAACGCCACGCTAACCGCATTCGGCAGCACGCGCCGCGCCAATATCAGCGCAAACGAAGACTCCAATCTCGCCGCATTGCTGGAGGCGCAAACCTCTGTCGTAACTCTGGTCGGCAAGTGCTGGGACTTGCATGTAACCCGCGTCCTAGAAACCTCACTCGAAGAAAACCTCGCCATGATTTCAGATTCTGTAGCGTATCTGGTAGAGCGGGGCAGGCGTGTCTTCTTCGACGCCGAGCACTTCTTCGATGGCTTCAAGGCAAACGCCCACTACGCAATCCAGACGGTGAACGCCGCCGCGGTCGCGGGTGCGGAGTGCGTGGTGCTCTGCGATACCAACGGCGGCATGATACCCGACGAAATCTCTGCAATCGTGCATCAGGTTCGCCAGCGCGCCGATGTTGAACTGGGCATTCACACGCACAACGACGCTGACATGGCAGTCGCCGGCGCGATTGCCGCCGTGCGAGCGGGCGCAACTCAGGTGCAGGGCACGATGAACGGCTATGGCGAGCGTTGCGGCAACGCCAACCTCGTTTCGCTCATCGCCAACCTGAAACTCAAGCTTGGCATCGACTGTGTAAGCGACGAGCAGCTCGCCTCACTCACGGACGCCAGCCGCTATGTCGCTGAAGTTGCCAACATGCCTACACTCGGCTCTCAGCCCTACGTCGGCGGCAGCGCATTCGCACATAAGGGTGGACTGCACGCCGCCGCCGTCTCAAAAGTAGAGCACAGTTATCAGCACATACAACCCCGCATCATCGGCAACGACAAGCGTGTGCTCGTCTCCGACCTGTCCGGCCGCGGCAACATCTTCTGGAAGGCGCAAGAGGTCTGTCCCGATGTCGAACTTACACAGGCACAAGTGCGCCACCTATTGGAAGAGATAAAAACCCGTGAAAATCAGGGCTTCCAGTACGAGAGCGCGGAAGCTTCATTCGAGTTGCTGGTGCGGCGCAGGCAGCAGGGCTATAAGCCGCCGTTTTCCCTAGTTGATTTCGTCTCTATGGTAGAGAAGCGTTCGAACGGCAATGGAGTTGAAGATATAGCTTCGCAGGTCATGTTGAAAGTGCGAGT
>JAGGDZ010000183.1 GCA_024648655.1 Chloroflexota bacterium
AGGGAGCGACTGCGCGGCGACAAGGTCGTGTCGCTGATCACGTACGAGTAAAGGCAGAGACGCTTGCACAAATCTTTGAAAGTAACATAATTGCAAGAAGCCGTAGCTCACTGACTGAGCTAATTTCGTATGTGTGAATATCAAAGGCTTGTTGGGATGGATTTCCGAGCACAGAGTTGAAGAGCGATTTGGCTGACGCCATTCCATTGGCGCACAGCAGAGAAAGGAAGGGTTCTTATGACGACGGATGTAAACATCGAAACTCTTATAGCGGATGTGGAAGAGGTTGTGGAAAGAGGCATCGCCTACGTTCAGGCGAACGCGGAGTCTGAAGTGAAGATAGACATCTGGACACCGCGCGAAGTGCTGTGCCATTGGATATACTGGCACGCCGCTACCGCCGAAGGCATGGAGACTGCCGCCGCCGGTGAAGGTCCGCATCAAATACACGCGGAAACTGACGACATGAACGCAAGGTCTGTGGGGCGCAAGTCCGGCGTTTCGGTCGCGTGGCTCGTCGAAGAGATGGAAGAGCTGCAGCAGCGACTGGTCGCGGCGGCACGAGCGATGCCGGATCCCAACGCCGTCGTGGTTGCCAGGGGCGACGGTAGCGAGGCGACCGGTGTGCAGCGGCTTGAAACCATCATCAGCCACTGGAACGAGCATCTCGAAGAGATGGCAGAAGCGGCTGCTTCCGCGTAGCCCCGCTTCAGCTTTCGAGACGCAGAGGCGATGCGCGCCACTTCCGATACTCTTCCGAGAATCGTATTGCCCTGCGCCGTCTGGCTGTACTGCCCAACAGGGCGCGTACTTTGCCATTGTCCGAGGTCTTCAGTTGGCCGAATTGACAAAGGGAGTACGCTTTTGTCATCATGCGCTTCAATGGGGCTTGAAGTTCAACGGAACAGGTTTGGGACAGGCTTTTGGAGTGTGGCGTTTGGCTTCAGGGCTGTCCCGTTGGATGTTCCCTGACTTCGCGCCTTAGCAGATATGCCCGGCTACCTTTGTGGTTGCTGCGGAGGTTGTGCAGGGAGGTAATATGGTTTACCGCACGAATGTTAGCTACATAACCCGTTTCCTACGTGAGGTGGACATGTTCGGCGGGCTGTCGGAGCGTAATTTGAGCCGCATCGCGTCCTTGTGCGAGGAGCACACCTTCGCTCCTGATGAACATCTCGGCATGCAGGACGAACGCGGAGTTCGACTATATGTAATACGCGAAGGGGAGATAGCCGTAACCGTCGGCTCGCAGGACACGGGCGTGGTTGTCAGAACGGTGCGGGCGAGAGAGACATTCCCTATCGCAGTGCTGATGGAGCCGCCGATTCTGGTTACGACCACTCAGGCTATGACCGAGGTGCACGCTTATGTGATCCCGCGTGTCGGACTGATGGAGCTTTGCGAGATAGAGCCGGAAATCGGCATGCACATTTACAGAGCGAGTTGCAGCATAATTATGAACCGCTATCGATACACCCTCGCTATGCTCTCGGAGAATGTGGGGCATCCGACGCGACTGAACCCGGTTTGGCGCGGGGCAGAGGTGTAGTTCTACGGGCAAGTCGAGCGAAAGGAAGTCAGATCGAACATCTGCACAGGCTCAAAGATTTTAAGAAAAAAAGATTGCCTTCAATTCTGAAGAAGTAGGGACTGACGATGAATGGGAGGAATTCGATCGGAGGTGCATCATGACAGTTGTAGCATTAGGCGGACTTACGGGCGCAGGCGCCAGGACGATGGGTCCTATACTTGCAGAGCGGATGGGAGCCGACTATGTTGACCGGCTGATACTAACGAATGTAGCGCGGCATGTGGGCGCGACCGTTGAGGCATTGCACCAGCGTGAAGAGCGCCCTCCGACAAGAGGCGAGCGGTTCACGCGCTTCCTGCAGCGTGTTCTGGAGCGCTCCGCGGTAACCGGCGCGGGCGGCGACCCTTACTTCGGGCCGGGCGTCGCAGCGTTCCTGACGGAAGAGTACGAAGACCTGCCTGAGCCTACGGTTACGCGGGGGCACGAACTGGAGGATGAGAAGTATATCGAGGGCGTGCAGCATGCCATCAGTGACATGGCGACCGACGAGAACATCGTAATGGTCGGGCGCGGCTGCTACTATATATTGAAGGACGCACCAAATGTGCTGCGAGTCGGCATCGAGGCGCATATAGACGACCGCATAACCACGATTGCGCAGCGAGAGCGGCTCAGTCTCGACGAAGCGGCGAGCACAGTGGCGGCGCGCGACCAGGCGCGGATGTACTTCTTCAACCGCTTCTTCGACATCGTGGACCCTGACGCGCCCGAGTTCTTTCACTTCGTGATAAATACCAGCGCGGTGCCGCAGGACTACGCGATCAAGATGATAATGGACGCGGTCGATGCACTGCGCGACGGACAGTTGAAATAGGGGCTGAAATAGCGGAGCAGATTTTGTGCAGCGTAAAGCAGCTATGCACGGGCGGTTGCGCTAATTGCTTCCTTTGACTAGAATAACGCACATCAGGGCGACAGACGGCGTTGCCACCGCAGCGCTCAATTGGGAGGAAAAGCCTATGGCACTTCTAGAGATAAATGACCTCGCTACCTACTTCTTCACCCAGGAAGGCGTAGTAAAGGCGGTGGACGGCATCAGCTACGAACTTGCAGAGGGTGAAGTGCTAGGAGTCGTGGGCGAAAGCGGCTGCGGCAAAAGCGTTAGCGCGCTTTCTATCATGCGCCTGGTAGCTAATCCCCCCGGCAGGACTGTCGGAGGACAGGTCATTTTCGAAGGCGAAAACTTGTTGGAGATGGATGACTCGGAGATGCGGAACATCCGGGGCAACAAGATAGCGATGGTCTTCCAAGAGCCGATGACCTCCCTAAACCCGGTGCTGACAATAGGTCGCCAACTCACTGAAACACTTGAACTTCACTTGGGGCTGACGAAGGAGCAATCACGGGCGCGGGCCGCTGAGCTTCTTCAACTCGTGGGCATTCCTGACGCGGAAAACCGCCTCAAAGACTACCCGCACCAGTTCAGTGGAGGCATGCGCCAGCGCGTGATGATCGCTATGGCGTTAAGCTGCAACCCGCGGCTCATCATCGCCGACGAGCCAACCACCGCGCTAGACGTAACTATTCAAGCGCAGATTCTGGAACTAATGCAGGACCTCGCCATGCAGTTCGGCACCGCGATGATTATCATCACCCACAACCTTGGCGTGGTCGCGCGCTACGCCCACCGCGTCATCGTGATGTATGCGGGCAAGATAATCGAGACGGGCAATGCGCGGGAGATCTACCACAATCCCAGCCATCCTTACACGATGGGCTTGCTCGCTTCAGTGCCTCGCCTAGACGAAGCGGAGCGTACCAGACTGGAGGCGATCGAAGGATTGCCCCCGAACCTCGTGAATATGCCGGGAGGGTGTTCGTTCGCGCCACGCTGCCAATTCGCAATCGAGAAATGTCTTGAGGAAGAGCCGGTGCTCATGGATGTTATCGATGGTCATGATGCAGCCTGCTGGCGAGCGCAAGAACTTCAAGAGGCGACCCGCGCCTAGACAGGGGAGAGTTTGATGACGACACAGAACGGTAATACTAACGACAACGAAGTTCTGCTGGAAGTTAAAAACTTGAAGATGTACTTTCCGGTTACGTCGGGTATCTTCTTCCAGCGCAAAATTGCCGACGTCAAAGCCGTTGACGATGTGAGTTTTTTCATTCGCAAGGGTGAGACGCTGGGTCTGGTGGGAGAGAGCGGCTGTGGAAAGACGACCACAGGACGCTGCATATTGCAGCTCTATAAGCCGACCGATGGCGACATCATCTTCGAAGGTGAGGACCTGAACGAGCTTGACGGCAGAGCGATGCGCGAGATGCGCCGCAAGGTTCAGGTCATATTCCAGGACCCTTATGGCTCGCTCAACCCACGTATGACCTGCGGCGACATCGTAGGCGAGCCACTCATCGTGCATAAGCTCACTTCCTCCAAGCAGGAGTACCGCGACCGAGTTACCGAACTCTTGCAGACGGTGGGGCTGAACCCGTACATGGCGGACCGGTACCCGCACGAGTTCAGCGGTGGGCAGCGGCAGCGCATCGGCATCGCGCGCGCTCTTGCAGTGAATCCCAGCTTCATCGTGTGCGACGAGCCTGTGTCCGCGCTGGACGTGTCCATTCAGGCGCAGGTAATCAACCTGCTCGAAGACCTGCAGGACCAGTTCGGGCTGACCTACCTGTTCATCGCGCATGACTTGTCGGTGGTGAGGCACATCAGCGACCGCATCGCAGTGATGTACCTCGGACACATCGTGGAGATTGCCGACCGCAACGAGTTGTACGAGAACCCGCTGCATCCTTACACAAAGGCGCTGCTCTCAGCGGTACCGATACCGGACCCGGTCGTAGAGCAGCAGCGCGAGCGCATCATCCTGACGGGCGACGTGCCCAGCCCGATGAACCCGCCCCCAGGCTGCGTATTCCACACGCGCTGCCCCGATATGATAGGCGACTGCCAGCTCGAAGTGCCACGACTACGCGAAGTGCAGCCCGACCATTGGGTATCCTGCATCCGCGTGGAAGGCTACGACACGGCGCCGTCGCTGTAGCCCCGCATTTCACATAGGCATCATAAAGGGGACGCTCCGGGTGGGCGTCCCCTTCCTTTGTCTTCTGTCTTCCGAAAATTCGGCAAAACTCAGATTGACACCAGCAACCCTCTGATTGTGGTACATTATGCCAATCACACTGGTAAATCACACTGGGAGGATGTGCTTATGCTCGATTACAAGCCTAATTATGAGCCCAATATGGTTCTATCCAACGAAGAGTTCAGGGTAGTGGGTACACGCCCTGTGCGTCATGACGGCGTGGACAAGGTTACCGGACGCGCGCGCTATGCTGCCGATACCGCGATGCCCGGCCTGCTGTACGCTAAGGTCGTGCGCAGCCCGCATGCTCATGCCCGAATTCTCGGCATCGACGCGAGCCGCGCACTCGCTCTGCCGGGTGTGCATTCGGTCGTTACGGCTGCGGACTTCCCGGATGCTTCGGCAGAGTTCGTTGACCAGGAAGAGGGCGCAGCCGTCAACTACGGCTTCTTCAGCCG
>JAGGDZ010000061.1 GCA_024648655.1 Chloroflexota bacterium
GCAGATGAGCTTATGAACGTGGACATCCTTTGTCTGCCCGATGCGAAAGGCGCGGTCGGTGGCCTGGTTCTCCACGGCGGGGTTCCACCATCGGTCGAAGTGAATGACATGATTTGCGCGGGGCAGGTTGAGTCCCGACCCTCCGGCTTTCAGCGACAGCACGAAGGCGAGAGGGCCGTCAGGATCGTTCTGAAACCTGTCTACCATCATGGCGCGTCTGTTCCGCGTGACGCCCCCGTGCAGGAACGGCGTCTCCATCCCGTAGGTCTCTTGGAGGTGCTGCTGCAATATCGCGCCCATCTCGGCGTACTGGCTGAATAGCAGCACGCGGTCGCCTGACGCCACTATCTCGTCCATTATCTCTTCGAGGCGGGCGAGCTTGCCTGAGCGCCCGCCGATAACCGAGTTGTCGCCGAGCAGTTGCCTTGGGTGGTTGCACACTTGCTTGAGTTTCGTCAGCGTGTCGAGGATGCTTCCCCGTCGCTCCATGCCTGTGGTCTCTTCGAGACGTGTCTCCGCTTCTCGCAACACAGCCTCGTAGAGCGTGACCTGCTCTCTTGTGAGGTTGCAGTATTGCTTGGTCTCATGCTTGTCGGGCAGGTCGTCTATGATGCTTCGGTCGGTCTTGAGCCGGCGCAGTATGAACGGCCCTGTAACCTTCTGCAAGTCGGTTGCCGCCTTTTCGTCACTTCGGCCCTGTATCGGCGAAAAGTACCTGCGCTTGAATTCAGCCTGAGTGCCCAGCAGCCCCGGGTTGAGAAACTCCATCAGCGACCAGAGGTCCCCTACGTGGTTCTCCACAGGGGTGCCTGTGAGAGCAATTCGGTAGTCCGCCCTGAGTCCTCGTGCTGCGGATGCCTGCTTCGACACGGGGTTCTTGATATTCTGCGCTTCGTCCAATATAACGGAGCGCCAGGACACTGAAGCAAGCAGACTTATGTCCCTTGCCATAGTCGCGTAGCTGGTGATGACGAGTTGGTGGCCTGCCGCCATCTTATCAAACTCGGCTCCTCGCTTTCGTTTCGTGCCGTGATGCAAAAGCACCGACAGGTCGGGAGTGAATCTCGCAGCTTCGCGCTGCCAATTGGTGATCACGGAAGTGGGGCAGACCAACAGGTTGGGCAGACGGTTGCCCCGCCGGCAGTCCAGTTGCAGCGCAGCCAGCGTCTGCACCGTTTTGCCCAGACCCATGTCGTCTGCGAGGCAAGCTCCAAGTCCCCACTGCATCAGGAACGTGAGCCACGAATATCCCAACGTCTGGTACGGACGAAGTTCGCCCTCGAATCCTTCAGGAGCTTGTAACTCCTCCAAGCCACCCTTTTCGCTCAGTCGCCCCAGCAGCGATGAGAGCCAGCCGTCCGTGTCGAGCGACAGATTGTCCTGCTCTGCCCGGGTGTCCGCGCCCAGCCCGATCTGCAAGACATCCCGCAGAGTGATGCTCTTTTTGTCGCGCCAGTATGCCGCGGCGGCTTTGATGGCGCCGGCGTCAATTTCGACCCACTGTCCACGGTAGCGTACCAGAGGCACTTTCAGCTCAGATAGCGCCTCCAATTCATCCGGCGTTATCCTGCTCTCCCCGATGGCTACCTCCACATCCAATTCCACCAGGGTTGTCATACTCATGCCGGAACCTCCCTGCATCGCAGGCGTCTTAACCTTAGCTCGGATGCCTACTTTGGTCTTTGCGCCCTGACGTGTCCACCATGCGGGGAGCAGGACTCCGAAACCCGACTGTTGCAGCTCGGCGGCCTGATGCGAAAGGAATTCGTAAGCCTCCTTGTCGTTCAGCCTGCATCCTACCGGGTCCCTGCTTTTCATGCTCTCCGCGATTGGAGCGCAATTCATCGACGCATGGGCGAGAGCGCTTACCAGAAATTCTCTCAGGCTGACATCGTTGCGCTGAGCGTCGACCTCTTGATTCCAGATGTCCGAGGCGCTCAGCAGGAGACTGTAATCGTCATGGGGTTGCAGCAAGTATCTGAGTTGCCATTCGTTCCGGCGAAGGGCGGATGTCTGCTCTTCGTCATCAATCTCTTCAGGCTCTTCCAGTCTGAGACAAAGCCGGTACGGAGAATTTGCGGCTATGGCTATGGGGCGATGCCAGTCGGCGACCTGGCGTCGAAGCTGTCGTAGTTGTGGCCGCGCCACTTCGATGGTGGGATTCCGCCGGCTCAGGGCGCGCATCCATGCATCGTGCGCGGTTTCGGGTTGAATGTCGTCGCCATCTTCCTTCTGCTCGGACGGTCGCGCCATGTAGTCCACGTATCTTGCGACAAACTCGCGAAGGACAGCTTGAGCGGCAATCTCTGGCGGACTGGCCGCATCCATGCTTGTCACCGCCCTTGCTGGCGGGGGCATCAGCTTGGCTAGTTCTGCGATCCGGTGGGCGTCATCTCCAACAATCACCGGCGCCCACGCCGCCATGCTGCG
Source organism: Chloroflexota bacterium (assembly GCA_024648655.1). Classification (GTDB taxonomy): domain Bacteria; phylum Chloroflexota; class Dehalococcoidia; order Lucifugimonadales; family JADFKI01; genus Bin90. Next base: position 2,431 of record JAGGDZ010000061.1, read on the forward strand.
TCCATTCCGGTTGACAATGCTGGGCAGATAGCGCTGACGCGCCGTCATGCCTGTGGCAAAGGAGAGCGCGTGGCACCAGAAGGCGAGGTCAGCACCAATTGCCACCCCGTGTTTCAGGACCCTGCGGTCATTGCACCTTCGCAGCAGGTCTAGCTCCTGTTCCTGATCAAGCTTCAGGAAGGGCACGCTCCACGGCTTTATGACATGCTTCGCCCGAGACATTGTGGTTGACCCTGCCATCGCGCTGGATGGGCTGGGTGTCTTGCCTCGGCTGGGCAGCCAGACAATCGCGCGGCTGATGCCACTCTCGCCCGGTGTTAAGTCCACGCATTGCACTAACTGCTCGCCGTCAGCGAATTTCGGGTGCTGTGCGGGAGCGGGTCTATCAAGGCGCTCACTGTCCTTCACCTGTGCTTCCGAATCTTCGCCCCAGATGACAAGGCATCCTTCGAGTGAAGCTGCGTGTAGGATAATCACATTGGCTCTCCGTTGCGTGGTTTATGCCCATGACTTTAGCACATATTGTATCATACGCTTCGTATGACAGGCGGTATTACATTGACGCTCTGAAGATGGTGAAACCGCTGTCTGCAATGATACAGTGTCAATTGGGGATATGCCGCGGCAGGTGTGGCTGCCACAGGACACGGTGTGAGTGGAGACGATTTCATAGCGAGGAGTATCTAGGTAGTGACTGTCAGGAATATATTGCAGTTTCCTCATCCGGTGTTGAGGCAACGGGCACGAAAGGTACGCGCTCTGAATGGAAAGGTGCTTCGCCTTGCCTATGACATGGTTGAAACCATGCGGCATGCCGGCGGCGTAGGTCTCGCCGCCAATCAGGTTGGCGAGCTGTGGTGCGTGATAGTGATTCAAGTGCCGGGCGAAGACGAGGCGCGCATATATGTCAATCCCGAAATCGTTTCCAGAAGAGGCGAGCGCCGCGTCGAGGAGCGCTGTTTGAGCATCCCATGGTAAAGGGTGAGGTTACGCGCTCGCTCAAAATCAGATTCCGCGCTATGGACCACACGGCCCAGACCGTCAATTTGAAGGCGGACGAACTCCTCTCGCAGGTGCTGGAGCATGAGGTTGACCATCTCAACGGTATTCTCTATCTCGATCACATGGCGTCGCACGAGAAGCTCGTGAAAGATGATGGCCGGGTAGAGGTTTCAGAAGAATCAGATGACAGCCTCTCCGAAGATCCGGCGTCCAATGCCTCGTCTCTGCCTGGCCGTTCGGCAACCGGGATCTGGCTGCCCGAAGATGATGGGCGCAATACACCGGCCACCATAAAAGTCAGGTAGTCAGACGTAGGAGAAGCCAGGCAAGCATTACTCGCAACTGTCGGGCTCAGCAGGATTCACTGCAAGTACCTGAGCCTTCCTCGAAACTTGAATGTCCCTAATGATAGCAGTCGGAGTCGGAATCGTTGAAAATAACCATGCTGTCAACACTATGAAGGCCAGGAGTGCGGCCCTCTCGCCATCATACATCGCGCTGCATCTTCTCGATTGTGTTGCGCGCAGGTATTTCGCCCCGGCATAGTAGCCTCCTACGCCATGTTTCATCCTAGCTCGGTTGGCGGGTCGAAAGTGTCCAGAGCTTCTTCGATGGCCGTTTCGATGAAAGCTGACTTGGTAATGCCATGCACTTCCGCGAGCGCATCTATGCGCTCGATTGCCTCAACTCGAAGTCTGACCGAGATAACCTGTTTGGGTTCTGGCCGGCGGGGCTGACGCAGCCGCACTTTGTCGATGAATCCTTGCACTGCTGTATCGGCGGCGTGATCGGAAGTATCCATTCAATCCTCACGCTTTGTTCACGGTAAATCGGTAGAACACATTTTAGCATACAGCGCGTATGACGCCACTGTCGTCTTGTGGTGTCGCCGGTGCCAGTGCGTTGGACGCAGCAGGAGTGTCCGCGCACATGTTGCCGATCTTCATTGCTGAAATTGTGCAGCGGTGTTTGTCCAACTGCAATGGGGAGGCAGGAGATACAGTCGGGGCTCTGCCCGCTAGTGAATTATTGAAGCGACTCCAAGATCGGAACTGGGCGTCGTTGCGCGATGGAGCTTGCGTAGTTCGAGATAAAGTGAGGATGCTACGCTACAAGAGATGTTGCGTCAGACACTTGGACAATTCCGCGGTCGGTTACTACAAACTCTTCGCCGGCATCCATGTCGCGGAACTTGATGTGGTCGCGCTCTATGTCCTCCGGCAGCAGAGCAATTCCCGGTGTCTCTCGGACGGAATCACGAAATAAACCCTGGCGCTCCCTCTGCGAAATCTTAGCGCCCACGGCGGATTATCCAAGCCCAAGTGGTCGCGAAGTCGCTCCGCCCAGAACTTGATCTGCTCATCGGCGCTCGACCATCTGCCGAGATGGTGATAGATAACCAACGATTTCCCCAGTTCGGTAAATTGCCGGATGTCGTCGAGGAAAACGTACTTAGGGCCGTTCTTGGATTGCGGCGCCATGCTGTTGGCAATTTCGTTGTCGGGATCGACGAATACTATGTCGCCGTCGCAGGCAACGTGCAGCGCTTGCCAAAGCCATCTCTCACGAAGTTTCTGTCTGGCGTCCCGCCGGTCCCTGGGTTGATACGACAGGTTATCTTCGTAGTAGATGGTGTCCGGTGGAAGAATACCCGAGGACCGCACTCGGCAGATGTGACGCTCGTCATCGCCTATCAGCGCAACCAGCGCGTCATATAGAATCGGGTCGCAGGCTCGGAATCGACGCTCGTTGCAAGTGGAACGCTGCAAGTATGTGATGTGCTTTCCATCGGAATTATGAGATTCGTTCGGATAGAGATACCAGTGATGCAAGGCGAAGTCGCCTTGCATCACTGGATGAATTGTTCACCGCGCCAGTCAGGTGGCGCAGCAAGCCATATTTCCCAAA
>JAGGDZ010000320.1 GCA_024648655.1 Chloroflexota bacterium
ATTAATACTCAGCGACAATGGCGCGGAGTTTACCTTGGCGCGCACTTCACCAGCGGTAGTAGTTCAGAACCATCGTCAATCGTGTGCAGGCATAACGTCTGCCACTGACAGATGAGGCATCAAAACACTGGGCGTTCAATGCATCCGGGTTGGACGCCTAGTTGTGCACTGGCGAAAGAATAGGGAAGAGGGATCGGCCTAAAGTCGCCCAGTGGCGAAGGGCGAAGGCCCATAAGCACATGTTCGCACTATAAATCTTATGTAAAGTTCAGGGTGGTACTCATGCCACTTTATTGACATAACATGTTTAACAGAAGTAGTAGCCAATCACTTACGAGTCGTATTGATGTACAGTCGCAACAGTTCCGTGAACTATTCGTCTGACACACTCGCCACAAGTCAGTCTCGCATAAATTGTGCGGTGACCGTGTGTGGCGGCGCGACACACTCTACTATGTGGTGACATTGATGACGCCTGCCTTATGCAGCGCGACCAGCAGGTTCATGCCCGATTCTCCCGGGCGCTCGTGGTCGAAGTCTATGTGGCTGAGGCCGTCGAGGCTGATGCTCATTCGCTCGCCGTCCTCATGAAGCAGGACGACACGGTCATTGAAGAGTACCGAAGACGCGCCGAGCATGCCTATCATCTTATCCCTTGATGACCACGCGTCATCTCCACTGCGAAATACCAGAACAGCCGCGCGGGAATCCCGCATCGCTTGGGAGACTTCCTGAGGAACGAGCAAGCCTGCGTCGTCTTCCGGTATCTTAGGGCTTGCTGTGTGGATGCCGAACTCATCTAGCATTGAGACGACATAGTCTGCCGCATCAGAGTCACCGATATGCCCGATGAATACGCTCTTTTCGCTGACCGGCGGTTCGCTGCGCGCTGGCGAATCGACCTTTGGCTGCGCGATGTATGAGGTTGGCATTTCGGTCGCCACCCTCTTTAGGACCGGTGAGACTTCGGAAATAATGTCCGGCTCGGGCAGGCGCACGCGATATTCGCCGTCAGACCCCTCTGCGATGAGTCCTGCGAACTCACCGTTTTCCCTAAGAATGCTAAGGCACTCATTGGTAAGGTCCGAGCGAATGTCAAGCTCGCGCTCAAGGATATTATGCAAGTAGTTGCTCTGCGGAAGTCTTCTGCCATCGAGGAGCCGGTAGAATTTTCCGAATGTGTCAGGATTCGTCGCCGCGGCCGCAACCGCATTGCTGCGTCCCACCTCGTTCGGGGTTGCCGAGACAACGGTTTCGCCCAACTCCGTGAGAGTTATGTCAGGATCGTTGTAGCCGCCCTCGGTGAGACCATAAGCGGCAGAGGCATTGAGGCGCATCGTGAATGCGCTGCTCTTGGGCGTAGTGCCGAGAGCGCCGGCGAGCAGCTCTCGGTCGAATGGCAAGCCTGCGTTTTCTTCATATATGGCTCGAGCGACGCTCAGCGCATCCTCTAGCGTATAGGTCGGATACGGTCTTGTAACCCTGGTGCGTCTGGCGACATCGGTGGGCTGAGTCATGGGTTCACCTGCCTGGATTGGTTCTGTGAAGGGCTGCCGGAATTGGAAGCACGGCGATAATCGACACATTGAATATAGATAAGAAAAGCATGATGTGTCAAGGGTGCTTTTCAAGTATATTCGACATTTTTACCAGTCAATACAGGCTTTCATGCTCTTTCCATAGGCAAGCCTGAAAACATGTAAGCCTATTTCAATAGGTTTTTCATCTGTGAGTTACGTGAAGTATGCTGGCTCCGGCATGCTTTCATGCTTATGTCTGAACGCTCTCACGACCCCAATATCGCCGTGGGCGACGTTGTCATGTGCTCTATCAGCGCGCGTGTTAGAATGGGAGCAGTGAGTAATTTGGGTGTG
>JAGGDZ010000202.1 GCA_024648655.1 Chloroflexota bacterium
CATGGTGTCCAGCATGCCCATCACCGCCGTAACCATAGCGACCGAGAGCGCAATGCCCACAATCGACGACATGGTGCGCCAGCGACCACGCGCCATATTGCGGAGCGACAGACGGAGCATTCGAGGCATACGATGCATAGGAAGCAGATTCTCCATAAACATCGACGCGCCGCCCGACGAAGTGTCCGAACGCATCGCTTCCGAGGGCATTAGCCGCGCCGCCGCAAGCGCAGGCTGCGCGCCCGCTATGACGCACGCCGTCATGCCTATAACGAAGGCAACGACCAGCACCCACGCCTGGCTGACGACCACCGTGAAGGGCAGGTCGAGTGTGTCAATGTACAGGCTCGTGAATCCGCCCGCCGCAAATGTCCCCCACAGTATGCCCAGCCCACCGCCGATGAGCGCAATCAGGACCGGAAAGGTGAGGTAATGCCGCAGTATCTGGGCGCGGGAGAACCCTTCGGCGCGCATCAGCCCGATGATGTGCCTCTGGCTCTGCACGATCCGCGTGAGCATTGCGAATGCCACCATCGCAGTGATGGCGAGGAAGAGCACGGGCATGGCAATCGCCATCTCCGCGAACCCGTCCAGGTCCGATTTGAGCGTGGCGTAACTTAGCTGTTCTTCCTTATCGATGAGCAGGTGAGAGCCGTACCGTTGCAGGTAAGAGTCTATTTCCGCCTTGGCTAGATCCGTGTCCGCGCCCTGCTCGAAGCGCACCGTAATCTCGTTTATCAAGCCCTCCACGCCAAGCATGTCGTCAACGGCGTTCCTGCGAACCATCACGATGGCGAAATCCCCCGGCGATGTGATGAGTTCGGCGCCGCCCTTAGATTTCCACAGGTACTCCGGGCTTGTGATCGCGCCGCTAATCTCGAAGTCCCTATCCTTACCCTGATAGACCAGCGAAACCGAGTCCCCGGGCTGCAAGCCGTAGTATTCAGTGAACAGCCGATCCACGAGCGCCTGCCGCCCGTCGCCGGGTTCGAGGTATTCTCCCTCCCTTACGAGGACGCGATTGCTCTTCGGCGTCTCGTCGTCGGGAATGCTGATGACCCTTGCGGACAGCGTGCTGTCCCGATCGTCCGGCTGCCGTATGGCAATATCCGCGACATACCTTCCCTCTGCGACTGCCACGCCGTCCACATCTCGGATCACATCCGCAGCCCTGACAGGTATCGGCGGAGCCACGACGTAGAAGGCGTCTGCGAATTTCATCTCCTCGTATGCGAATTCCTCAGAACTCTTCACATTCAGGAACGCCGAGTACATGGTGACGAATATGCCTACGCCCAGAGTCAGCAGGGCAATCACAGAGATGAAGAGCGCGCGCGAGCGCCACAAGTCGCGGAACGCCTTTTTCAGCAGCGTGTTCACGGTTACCACTCAAGGTCTTCGGGTCGGATGGGATTCTGATTCAGCGTGTCCTCAACAATCTCCCCACTTCGCATTCTTATCACGCGGTCAGCCATGCGGCTTATCGCCGCGTTATGAGTCACGATGAGAATCGTGGCGTTCTCCGTCCGGTTGATGCGCCTCATCAAGCCGAGAATCATCTTGCCGGTCTCATAATCTAGGTCGCCCGTAGGCTCGTCCGCAAGCAGGATCGAGGGACCCTTCGCCAGCGCCCTTGCGATGGCTACCCGCTGCTGCTCCCCGCCCGAAAGCTGCGCCGGGAAATTGCCGATGCGCTCACCAAGACCAACCGACTGAAGCGCGGGTATTGCATTTCCCGCGTTTCCGGTAAGCTCCGCTACCATCTCCACATTCTCGCCGGCAGTAAGCGAAGGTACGAGGTTGAAGAACTGGAATATAAACCCAAGTTGACTTCGCCTGTACATGGTCAGGGACGCCTCGTCCAAATTTGTAATCTCGCTGCCGCCAACCCATATCCGCCCGCGAGTGGGCGCATCCAGCCCGCCTATCATGTTCAGCAGCGTCGTCTTGCCCGAACCGCTTGGCCCCAGAAGCACCACGAACTGCCCTTCCTGAATCTCTACGCTGACGTCCTTTAGCGCATAGACGACCGCATCTCCGACCTCGTATTCCTTGGACACTCCTTCAAGACGAACAAGCGCATCTTTCATCGCCGGAGAAGGTACGCTCTCACGCATTTCGGCAGCCACACCTTCATTCTTCCTATCCCGTACATCCTAATCCCGTACATCCTGTCAATCTACATCGGTTTAGCGTCTTATGAACCGCCTGATCCGTTGCCTGACCCTTGCCTTGCCGCGCAGGTTGCCCGCCACATATCGCGCCACATTCGGGCTGCCCAGCAGCAGCGGCGCGCGCCATTCGCGCAGCTCCTTCATCGTTGTCGCGCCGCTGCTCCACGACGGCACAAACGACTCCAGAGGCCGCCAGTTCATCCCGGCAGGCAGTCTGCCCAGCAGCTTTCGCTCACCGCCTTGCAGCACAATACCGCCCGCCTCCTTCACCAGCAGCGAGCCACCGGCTGCGTCCCAGATGAACGGCGCCGTCGTTATCGTGTACTGCGTAACGCCCTTCGCCACCATCGCAAGCTCATAGGCAATGCTCCCCGTCATGCGCAGCTCACCCGCTTTTCTTCGCAGGTCCTTCCGCACACTGAACATCCCACCGAATCCGCCCGGTAGCGTAACCAGCCTGTTTCCATCGGGCGCGGTCGCGTTCAACGCAGGCAGGGACACGCCGTTGATGCGCGTGCCGCCGCCCCTGCGCGCATGCATCACGATACCGCCCTCATCACTGGGCCATGGCAAGAACACCGCTGCAACGACAGGCGCGCCCCGGTACAGCACGCCTATAGAACTGGCATATAGTGGCAGCCCTGACAGAAAGTTGCGTGTGCCGTCCAATGGGTCCAGCACCCACACGAAATCCGGCGCCGGCTGACCGTCCACCCTCTCGCGCTCCGCCGCGTTATCCTCTTCGCCAAGTATGCCGTGCTCAGGAAACCGCCTTGAGATTTCCTCCTCCAAGAGCCGCTGACACGCGTAGTCGGCGTTGGTGACGGGATCGCTCTGCCTTTCGTCCTTGTACTGCACATTCAGAGCGCGCTCGAAGTGCCAGCGCAGCAGCTCCCCTGCCTCCCGCGCAATCTTCGCCGCGTCTCGCTCGATCTCGCGCAACGTGAAGTCGTCCGCCGTCACGCCCGCTCTGTCACCACCAACCATCGACTTCAACCCTCTGAATATGTTCCGCATGAGAAAAGCCTTGTGCGCTCGTTATACCTGCTTGCCCGTTAGACACATCTATTATGCCGAATTATACTGTACACGGCGGAAATTAGAACCGTTCCACCTGGGAAGCTTCAATAGATTCTTTCTTGAGCACTATCATTCTACCGCTTTTAGTCGTAACGCTGTCGATGGTGTTCGGGCTGTCTGGTGCGCCCTTCGCGGCTCTGATATGTGCCATAATCGCCCGAGTCAGATGCCTCGGGCAATCT